>NZ_JADYWS010000020.1:0-104394 GCF_015864715.1 Pseudoalteromonas sp. NZS71
GTATAACTCACCACCTGCTTTTTTATCTCCCCAGATATACAGATAAATGCATTCATGGCTGACAGACCGTTCACTTTCTTTGCGTAACCATCCCGTTATTTGTTCAGGACTCCACTTCTCATTAAGCTTCTGGGTAATTAAAGCTATCATTTCAGGTGTCATCTTAAGCGGTTTTCTTACACTTCTTCGGCGAAACAAAGCCCGCTCATGAGCTTGTTTGTGTCTGTAACCTCGCTTACCTGTATTTCTAGAAAGCTCTCTTGAAATCGTAGATTGCGATAAATTAGTTAGCTCAGCAATACTTTGTTGCGTAAAACCGCTTTTCTTTAGAACGGCGATCTGGCATCTTTGCGCATAGGTCAGTTGTTTGTAATGTCTCATTGTAAAATCTCTTGCCGGAGAAAAAGCAGTTAGCTTATGAGCAACTGACCACTTAATCTAGCCAAAACAAGTTATGCACTTACAATTTGAATCTAGGCGAAAATAATTAAACACTTTTCAGCATACCTAAGGCGGTATGCTGTTTTACAAAATACGCTTTTAAGTAATCAATAAATAATCGTAGTTTTTTAGATCCCGCAGCTCCTGGCGGAAATACCCCGTACAGTTCAATATCTTTGCTTTTATAATCATCTAATATTATTTCAAGTAGCCCAGCTTGTACTTTAGGCCACGCATCGTAAAGCGGAATACGCCCAATGCCATGCCCCGCTTCTACAAAGGCAGTACGTGCAGCTGCGTTATTAGTACTTAAGGCGCCTTGCATTGCAATGTCGTGTTTTTTGCCATCTTTTGAAAGTGTTAACGTTTTACTTCCTAGCTGATAAACCACCCATTGATGATCTGCCAATTCTAAAGGCGTTTTAGGTTTACCAAAATGTGTAAAGTAATCCGGCGCGCCACAAATACAAGTGCTCATTGTAGTAAGCTTGGTTGCTTGCAAGTTGGAGTCACTCAGTGCCACACCCCTAATTGCAAAATCGAACCCATTTTTAATAATATCAACCACATCGTCAGTAAGCTGTAAGTCTATTTTAATTTTAGGGTATTGGCGCTTAAACGTATTTATTGCGGGCACAATTAGCTGCATTCCCACATTCACAGGGCAGCTAATTTTAAGTAAACCTTGTGGCTCACTCTTTATATTTTCTATTTGCTGATTAGCTGCATTAGCTTGTTCGGTAATTATTCTACAACGCTCATAATAAGCAATGCCCGCCTCAGTCAGCGCCATGGTACGAGTTGAGCGATTTAATAAAGTGACTTCAAGCTGGGTTTCTAACTTTTTTAAATGATAACTTGCTACGGCTCGCGTAAGCCCTAACTGTTTAGCCGCAGCGGTTAAGCTGCCCTGCTCTACAATTTGCGCAAATACGACCATGCTCTTTAACTGCTCAAACGACACCTTCATATGTGCTCCGTAGCGTGTTTTAAATTCAACCCCTCTATTGTATCAATTATTAAACCAATAAAGTTAAATTTATCATCGTTGTTTAAAGCTCTTTTAGTGCATATAGTAATTGGTAAGCAAGATAAACTAATTCAAATCATCAGAAGGAATATATTCAATGTCTAAAAAAATACTTATGGTTCTTACATCTCACGCAGAACTTGGTAACACTGGCGAAAAAACAGGTTTTTGGGTAGAAGAATTTGCAGCCCCTTATTATGCATTTGTTGATGCAGGCGTTGAAGTAACATTAGCGTCTCCAGCTGGCGGTCAACCACCCATTGATCCGACAAGTACGCTTGTCGATTTTCAAACAGATGCAACAAAACGTTATGACGCAGATAGCGCAGCACAAACACTTATGGCAAACACTAAAGTGTTGAGTGAAGTAAAATCTAGCGATTTTGACGCTGTATTTTACCCAGGCGGTCACGGTCCATTATGGGACTTAGTTGATAACACTGACTCAATCTCACTTATCGAAAGCTTTGTAAAAGAGCAAAAGCCTGTTGCTGCGGTATGTCATGCAAGTGCTGCATTTTTAAATGTTAAAGATGCCGATGGCAATGCATTAGTAGCGGGTAAAAAAGTAACTGGTTTTACTAACTCTGAAGAAGCTGCAGTGCAACTTACCGATATCGTGCCATTTTTAGTTGAAGACGAGCTAATTAAAAAAGGTGGCGATTATCAAAAAACTGACGACTGGGGTGTATTAGCACTAGAAGACGGTTTAGTAATTACCGGCCAAAACCCAGCAAGCTCTGAACTAGCTGCAAAAAAACTATTAACTAAATTAGGTTAATAGTGAGTAATAATTAAAATTAAGCACAGCATTTTATGCTGTGCTTTTTTAATTGCTTTTCATTAGCAAATACAATTCCTATACTGGCAACTCTTAAAGTCAATTAGGGCGATTATATGGCAACCAAGCCAACCACACTGTCATTACTAACGAGTACCCGTTTCGCAATATTTAGTATTGTTGTTATTTGCTTCGTACTACAAGTGATCAATAGTCTACCTGGCATAAATCTTAATGGTTTAGGCATATATCCACGCAGTATCCAAGGATTAATTGGCATACTATGCGCACCTTTTTTACATGGTAGCTGGTGGCACTTTGCCAGTAATATGATCCCATTTGTAGTATTAAGCTGGCTAATTTGCCAGTACAGCGTAAAACGTTTTTATAACGTATTTATTTTTACCGCTCTAGTTGGTGGACTGTTAGTTTGGGCATTTGGGCGCAGTAACATACATGTTGGTTTAAGCGGTGTTATATATGGTTTATGGGGCTTTATTCTATGCTACGGCTTAGTAAGACGCTCATTAAAATCAATTATAATTGCAGTTGTAGTGGCTATACTTTATAGCGGTTTTATATGGGGTGTTTTACCTCAGCGCTATCATGTATCGTTTGAAAGCCATTTATTTGGAGCGCTAAGCGGGTTGTTTTTAGGTTATAGATTAGCAAAAGCCGATAAATTAAAAGGTCGGTAAATTAAGTATTAGGGCCTTTAATTAATTTTTTATGGCCACATTTACCATATATGTATTTCATCTAACAGAGGTTATTTATGAGTGATAAAAACGAATACACGCCACCAAAAGTATGGACGTGGGAAAGTGAAAGTGGCGGTAAGTTTGCCAGCATTAACCGCCCAATCGCAGGCGCGACTCATGACAAAACTCTACCTATTGGTGAGCACGCATTTCAGCTTTATTCTCTTGCGACACCTAATGGCCAAAAAGCTACAATCATGTTTGAAGAGCTTTTACAGCTTGGTTGCACCGATGCAGACTATGACGCATATTTAATAAACATAGGTGATGGCGATCAGTTTGGATCTGACTTTGTTGATATTAATCCAAACTCAAAAATCCCAGCGCTAATGGATCATTCAACCACGCCGCCTACTCGCATCTTTGAATCTGGTTCTATTTTACAGTATTTAGCTGAAAAATTTGATGTACTTATACCTAAAGATCTAAAAGCTAAAACAGAGTGTCGTAACTGGCTATTTTGGCAAATGGGCTCAGCACCTTACTTAGGTGGTGGGTTTGGGCATTTTTATAGCTACGCACCAAGTAAAATGCAATACCCTATTGACCGTTTTACCATGGAAACTAAACGCCAGCTTGACGTGTTAAATCGCCATTTAAGCGAAAATGAATACATGGCAGGTGATGAATACTCAATTGCCGATATTGCAATTTGGCCGTGGTACGGATCGTTAGTGCTTGGAGCTTTATATGATGCAGCAGAGTTTTTAGATGTTGCCTCATACACCCATGTTGTACGCTGGGCTACGCAAGTATCAGAGCGCCCTGCTGTAAAGCGTGGTCGTCGCGTAAATCGCACATGGGGTCCTGAAGAAGAGCAAATGGCAGAGCGCCATAACGATAGCGATTTCGAAGGTTAAATCTATAGAACAGCAAGTAAAGTCGTTAACACTTTAACCTGCTTGATAATTTTAAGGCTCAAAATAAATATTTATTTTGGGCCTTTTTACTTTTTAAACTTTTTTTATCCCTCCCGTAAACTATATTTACTTTTACATTAAAGTTTTATTTAGCTGCGTAAAGGCTTATTAAGCTCTTTGTATTACCAGTATTGCATTAGTGTAATTTGCTAAATGGTTTACTTAATTTCCTAGGGGTTGTTTTTGAAAAAGGTTTTAATTAGTGCCATATAACAATTTAAGTAATAATGAGCGAAAAGAAGCGCTCAAAATTTTATACTCGAATGCTATTTCCGGAATTGCAGTCTCTGTACTAGTCAGCGTTGCTTTGGTATTTGCTTTTGATATAACTAATGAGAAAACCAACCACGATAAAGTAGTCTGGTTAGGTATAATGATGTGCGTGCTTACTTTACGCATTATTGATGTAGGGCTTTTTTTGAAAGCTCAAAATTCTCGCCAACCTTACAACACACATTTTTATCTAAATCGCTTTGCTATTGGCTGTATATCAACAGCCGTGTCTTGGTGTGGCTATGCTCTTTGGTTTCATAGCACTTCATCTACGGTGGAAGTTACTACGACCATTGCTATTTTATCAGCGCTTGCCGGTGGCTCTGCAAATTTGCTGTCTGGTAGTCGTTTTACAGCTGTTTTATATAGCTTTACTTTATTGGCCCCCTACTCTTTTTTGCTAACGCTTTCAAACGATCACTACCATCACATATTGGGGCTATTAGGTTTAACTTTTGCCACAATTATGATTGCCTCTTCGTACAAATCAGCCACATTTACACACAGTGCAATCAAGCTAAAAAACCAAAACAGAGAGCTGCTTAATGAAATGGAAAACAAGGTCGAGCAACGCACTGAAGAAATTTACCGCTTATCGAATACCGATCCACTCACAAATCTATTAAACCGTACCGCATTTTTAAAAAATGCAAACAAACAACTAGCAGATAATCCTAAAGAACCCTTTGCTTTATTATTTGTAGATTTAGATGGTTTTAAGCAAATCAACGATTCGTTGGGTCATAAAGTAGGCGATAAAGTATTAAAAGAAATAGCACTGAGAATTAGTAATGTATGCAACCAACAACTCTATAAATGCCGTTGGGGCGGAGATGAGTTTTTAATTTTAGCAACCTATCAAAATCAAGCTGAGCTTATCGAGTTTGCTAATAAAGTGCTTCAAAGCATTGGTGCCGAGCATGAAACATATAAATATCAAAAATGGGTATCAGCAACTATTGGAATTGCCATGTACCCTGAGCACGGGAACGACTTAAATACCTTAATTCGCTCTGCTGATACTGCGATGTATCACCAAAAACGCATAGCTAAAGGTAACATCAATATTTATAACGATTCACTCAAATTAAAACAAGAAAGAGAGTACCTGTTGAGTCGACGGTTAGCCAGTGCTATAGAAGAAAACAGTTTAAGGCTAGTATTTCAGCCAATTATAGATAGCAAAACATCAAAAGTAACCTCTTTCGAATCATTATTACGTTGGCAATTAGACGGTGAAAATATTTTCCCTGATGAGTTTATAATTATTGCCGAGCAATACGGGTTAATAACCCAAATGGGCCTCTGGGTGATAAATCAAGCATGTATACAAGCAAAAAAATTCAATCATTTACCGGAGAAAATTGCAGTAAGCGTGAATGTATCGGTAATCCAATTACAAGATCCAGATTTTGTAACTAAGGTATTAAAAATAGTAAAAAATCATCAAGTAGAGCCTAAAGATCTGCATATAGAAATTACCGAATCAGTATTTGCCGAAGATAAACTCACGTTTTTGACAGCCGTTAAAGCACTACAAAAACAAGGCTTTTGTATTTCAATTGATGATTTTGGAACTGGCTACTCATCACTATCAAGCATGCTTGATATTGGTGTAGATATAGTAAAAATAGACAGAAGTTTTATTCAAAATATGGATAAAAGAGGGTTAAGTATTATTCATGCAATTGTACAAATGGCCTCATCTTTAGATTTTACTGTTGTTGCCGAAGGCGTTGAAACTATTGAACAAGCAAACACGCTTACTAATATTGGTGTATCTCACCTGCAAGGTTATTACTTTTCAAAACCGATAGAAGTAGATTTTGTAGATGCTTATTTAAATGAGCAAAATAAGCTGTGCCTTTGATAACCAAAACCCGCTAAAAGCGCTTAACTGCCATATGAGTTTTGCACTACCTTTCTTATTAGGGCTTGTTTATCTTTCGAGGTTAAATTTGCAGCATACTGTTTGGTATTTAGGCAATGCAGAGCCTATGTAGTGTGGTTATTCCCCATAAATAGGCGATAACGCAGCATAAATACCAAACATTCGCTGCCCGAAGGGTTCTGCCTAGGGGAGATTGACTCTTTGTTACTAGGTTACAAACCTCGCGCCGCGATTAAATCTTCCTTGGGTTGAACAAATTTCAATCCTTAAAGGTCAACAAGCCCTCCTTAAAACATAATCTTACAATTACTTACACCCTGTACATAGTAATTAGCGTAGGCTAAATATAATCCAACTTACATATGTATATTACGTTTAAATTTACGCTAATTAGCAAACCGCCAGCGCTGGATAATACGTAAAGTTACGCGCTGACGCTGCTTATATAAGTGAATGATATAAATGTAACTATACAACTAAATATAAAAAAGGAATTTGCATGATAAAACCACTTTGCTATTCACTCATCACTTTACTTACCCCCATTAGCGCTATAGCTCAAACAATGGCAATAAAAACAACGGATGAATTAGTATCAACCGATTCAGAGATTTTATTTGCATATAATAAAGAATCAAAACAATTAGAAGCCATTAATTTACTCACATCACTAAGTAGTGAACTTGCTTTACCAAAAAATGCCATCGGGTTTGATGTGGCTACACTTGTTAACATTACCGATAAACAAGCACTCGTACTAACAAGTGATGGCGTATACAAAGCCCAAGCTGGTAAACCAACACTATTGTTTAATTATGAGTCGGTTCTAAATCAATTAAAAATAGATAAATTTGAAAAAGTAGACTTCGTTTTCGATGCAAACAATGACGGTCTAAGCGATATTTTCATCCCTGGGTTAGCAAGCAGTACTTTATATATTCAAAATAAAGATGGCAGCTTTAAGCCTAACAAATTTAAACAAACACCTATGTATGAAGGTAGCTTTTCAGGAAAAGGACTTTCTCTGGAAGTTAATATTAACAATAAACCCGTTGTTATTGATTTTAACCACGACGGGTTGAACGACTTGGTTTTTTCAAATGACTTTGGAGCGGATGTACTACTTGCTAATTCAGAAGGCTTTGAGCAAAAGCTCACCTCAATTGATTTTAACATCGAATTAGGCGAGCTAAGCAATGGCGAAACTCGCAAAATAAAGCAAATTATTGATATTAATAACGACGGATTTCTAGATTTTACAACCAGACAGTTTAAGCCTACGCAAGGTATGGACTCGCTAGATATAAAAATAGCACATACTTTGTACCTAGGAAGTGCTAAAGGCTTTACTAATACGCCCATTACCTTATTTGAAACACAGGGCCCTAGTGAGTTATTGCTCAAAACTGATTTTAATAATGATGGCTTAATTGATTTACAAAAAATGGATTTAGATATTGGCTTAGGTACTATCGCGTCTATGGCATTGGGCGGTGGCAGTACTGATGTAGATGTAGAAATGAACCTTTATAAGCAGCAACCCGACGGCTCATTTGCCAATAAATCGAGTATAGAACTTGATTTAGAAATGGAAGTGGGAATGAACGGCGATGATTCCGAGCCAGCCCTATATTTAGGTGATATTAACGGCGACAGCTATATTGACGCAGTATACAAATACAGTAAAAAAACGCTGTATATTTATTACGGAGAGCAAGACTCACTGCTAAATGATAAGCGTACAAAATTAAAACTAACGCTGCCTAAAAATAATAAAGATATTCTTCTAGTAGATATAAACCAAGACGGTAAAAAAGATTTTGTATTTAAATTTACCGAAGAAGATGGCACCAGCAAAATAGAAACACGCTTAAATTAAGCCAATAAAAAAGCCCAACAGAGTTAACCGTTGGGCTTTGGACTTAAGACTTTCGAGTAACAGTCAGCTTTACTCTAAGTTATAACACCTAAGCAGTTACATTTAGCAGTGAATCGCCTTCACTTAAACCAAACTTCTCTTGCACTGATGCAAGGATTGATTCTTTATCTTCATCAGACAACTGGCTTGAATACTCAGTTAATAGCTCATCTAAGTAGCTGACTACTTCGTCTGTATCTACTGATTCTAATGAGTTCTGTGGCGGCGGTGGCGGTGGCGGTCTTTGACCTTCCACTCGTCCTGCATCACCAATGCTTTTAGCATCAAACTCAAGTTCGCTCATTAAATCAGCAAGCTCTTTTGTTGGTTCAATACCTTGTTCTTTAAATGCCGCTTGAATACTTTGCGCGTTTTCTTCGGTTAAGTTTTCAGCGTCAAACTCTGCAAGCGTTTCTTTAACAAAATCGCTTTGCTCTGTTGTTAGCTTTGCAGCCTGACTACTTTGTTGCGGCATAAAACTCGCAGAACTACTGTTAATACTATTAATCATTTTAGTATCCTTTCAGCGTTCACGACGAGGTGGTTTATGATCGCTAAGTTCTTGTTCACTAATTTCGCCATTACCATCGGCATCTATAGAATCAAAAATTGTTTGTGCATCGCCGTGTGGCGGTTTTTTAGCACTAAACTCTTCAAAGCTAATTACGCCATCACCATCAGTATCAATAGTTGAAAAATCAGGTTTTTCAGGAGGATTGTCACCGCCTCGAGCAGCTACATTAGCTGAAAAAGCAATAGATAATATTGCCACAGTGGCAAGAGTTGAAAAATGCTTCATAGTAATAACCTCGTATTTAAGAATTAAACTAAGCTTACGCTTTAAAAACGCAAACAATGTGCAAATAATAAGGAAGTAATAAATTATTTGGATAAAAAATAGTAATCTAAATACTTATTTAAAAAGTTCTGGTTGATTGCTTTGCAATCAATATATAAGCTAATAAAATAATACGATTAATTACTCTCAGGCAGTAGTGTTACTGCCCTTAATTCTCAAAGCTGATATACTGCTTGAGCCAATTAAACAAACAAATACAGAGCACTTTCATAAATAATGATTAATAACCAACCCTACTTAGCAGGCAATCTGTGAAAATACCTAAACGCCTACAACCCCTTGTTGATGATGGCCTTATTGACGAAGTTATAAGCCGACTAATGAGCGGTAAAGAAGCCGATGTATTTATTGTCCGCTGTGGTGAGCATATTCGCTGTGCGAAAGTGTATAAAGACGCGGTTAAACGTAGCTTTAAAAAAGCGGCACAATACCAAGAAGGCCGAAAAGTACGTGGTGGACGCCAAGCGCGTGCTATGGGTAAACGTTCTAGCTATGGCCGTCAATTAGAAGAAGAGATTTGGCAAAATGCCGAAGTTGATGCGTTATCTCGTTTAGCTGGCGTGGGTGTACGTGTTCCTGATACTTATTTTTGTATTGATGGCGTGCTGCTTATGGAACTCGTGTCGGACGAGGACGGTAACGTAGCCCCTCAACTTGGACATGTCGTTTTTAGTGAAGAGCAAGCGATTGAGCAGCATAAACTCATGATGCATTACATTAAGCTTATGCTTTGCGCAGGTATAATACACGGCGATTTATCTGAATTTAATGTACTTGTAGATAATAACGGCCCTGTAATTATAGATTTACCGCAAGCAGTTAACGCTTCAGCAAATAACAGTGCACAAGCTATGTTTGCACGCGATGTAAATAACATACGCCGCTATTATGGTGAATTTGCGCCAAGCATACTAAAAACTCAATACGCTAAAGAAATGTGGGCATTATTTGAAGAGGCCAATTTAACGCCTAATTCAACGCTTACAGGTGAATTTGAAGACAGCGATGAACTTGCTGATGTAGATTCTATTCTTGATGAAATTCAAGCTGCCGAATACGAAGAGTTTGACCGTTTAGAGCGAATTAAAAATGCTGACGATGATGAGTAACTCATCGTCATAGCTCACTAATACCTCTTACTGCGGGTGCACAAATCGGTAGCCAACCCCATAAACAGACTGAATAACACTTTCAGTTTGTGTCACTTCATCTAGTTTTTTACGCAACTTTTTAATATGGCTATCAATAGTACGATGGCTCACAATACGCTGATCGGCGTACATAGTGTCCATTAAACTATCGCGCGAATAAATACGATTTGGGTTGTTAAACAAAGGTTTAAATAGCTGAAATTCAAAGTTCGTTAGCTCTATGCTGCTTGATTTGTATTTTACGCTGTAGGTGCTCTCGTCAAGCTTCATTGTTGACTCTGTAACATCACTTGCGCTACTTAATCGCCTTAATATAGCTTTAACTCGCGCCACCAGCTCAGCATAACTAAACGGCTTACAAATATAATCATCTGCACCTAACTCAAGTCCAAGCAGCCTATCTATTTCTTCTACTTTTGCCGATACCATAATAATAGGCACATTTGAAAAGCGCCTGATTGCTTTACATAGTTCAATACCACTTTGATCTGGTAGCATTATGTCGAGCAAAATTACGCTCGGCCTGTTAATTTCAAGCCAAGGTAATACTTCATTTCCGTGATGTATTTGATGAGTAACAAAATGATGGCTACTTAAAAAGTCACTCATTAAGTTAGCCAGCTTTACTTCATCTTCCACAATCAGTATTTGTTCACTCATAGGCATCTCTGTAAGTAACCTCAACTTTATTTTTATAAACTAAATAGTTGGCAATCTAATAATAATAGCAAGACCGCCTAAAGTGGCTTTTTCAGCAGCTATTTCACCATTATGGCCTTTAACTATATGCTGGCAAATAGATAAGCCCAAGCCCGAACCGCCCTCTTGACGATTACGCGAACTATCTACTCGGTATAAATACTCAAACAAATGCGATAAATGCGACTGCTCTACACCTACGCCATTATCTTCAATTATAAGCTCTAAGTAGGTTTGCCCTTTAATGCTTATATTATTAGCCGTTAATGAAATAGTTGTGCATTGTGCATAATGCACCGCGTTCATTAAAATATTATCGAGCAGCTGCAAAAGGCGTGTTTTATCTGCTTGTACAGTTATGTGTTTAGCGCTATTTAGTAAGTAAATTTTTATATTGTGCTGCTCAAGTATAACCTGATATTTTTGCTCAATAGTATTTAATAATAAAGCCATATCAGTAGGTTGCATAGTGTAATGCATACCCCCTAACTCTGCGCTATTAAGCATATGTAAATCATCAATCAAGCGTTTTAAATGCAAAGCCTCATCGTTAGCCGAATTAATATTTTTTGCATTAGGCTCGCGTATGCCAAGTAACATAGCTTCAAGCTCACCGAGTAAAATGCTCATTGGCGTCCTAAGCTCATGAGAAATATTAGCTAGCCAACGTTTACGTACTTGCTCATCTTTAGCGAGTGTAAATGCAAGGATATTAAAATCTTCACTTAACTGGCCTAATTCGTCTTTTCGCTCAAGCGTAAGTTTGGTCTCGTAATTGCCTTGCGTTAAGCGATGCATACCGTTAGCAATTTGCTTTACTGGGCTAACTAAGTGGCGAGACAATAAAAAGGTAACTAGCAATGTAAGCAATACCGCAGCTAAAGCAATAAACCATAAATAGTTAGTTTGCTGCTGTAAAAAATCAAGCTCATAACCATCGACCAAGCTATCTCTTTTGGAAACAGCTAAGTAACCCACTGTTTTATCGCCCACTGTAATTGGGGTTGTTATATATTTTAAATCGCTGAGGTATCTACCCACTACTCGCTGCTTATTTTCGTCAAGCAAAGCGTAGTGAGCAATATTTTCAGGTGGTAGGCGGCGCTCTCCCCCTAAACGAATATGATCGGGTGGCGGGCGTCGCATCATTCCTCCTCTGTGGCCTGGACCTTCTGGTGGCCTAGGTAAAAACTGGCTGTTTTCTAACTGCGATTCAACAAGTTTTCTAAAATTTTCGCCATTGCCGACAACACGTTCCCATGATGGGGTTTTTTCGTATTGCTTTGCAAGTTGCACAACAAGTGGTTCTAGCGCTTTTACCTCTTTTGCATTAACAAAATCAATTACGCCTTGGCCTATACTCCATTGTATAAGTACCACCAGCCCTGCAATAACACTAAAAGTAAAACTAAATAGTATTAAAAAAAGTTTATTATGAATTTTCATTAATGCGTGTTTTCAACCTTGCTAGGAAAGCTTTCAAAACGGTATGTTATAAACTCTTTGGTTTGATCGTTAACATACAATGTAGCAACTATTTTTTTGCCTTGAGCGGTCCAATACATATGACCATGATTATTTAAAGTAACCGATACGGTATTTATACCACTTTTAAATAAGTTAGCAGGTAAATGCAATGCATGTCCGTAAATTCGCTGTATTTTAACCCCATTTATATATAAATGAGCATGACCTTGTAAAAAGCCCGTGTCATCGTTTGTAGTAACGCTCATCATTTGCTGCATGTTCATTGCGCCCTCAGGGGGTACAGATAAATCATAGCGCTGCGTATCTAAAATTAAGTTATAACCCGACATACTATCTTTTAATAACTTAAGGCTCAATGCCGGGATTGGCGTATCACTTGGCACTGCTATAGGCATATGGCTATGATCCATCATTTCCTGCTGCGCAAAGAGCTTAAAGCTCAATAGCGCAGCAGTAGTTAGGATCAATGCGTATTTAAAATAACGCATAGTTACTCCTTACATTCCCGGTGGTGGACCCATTGTTTCGCCCGTATCACAGCGACCAATTGAATTATCGGCTAATTGACCTTTAAAACGAGGCCCTATTTGATAAGGGAAAGAAGGCTGTAATTTACCATCGCTGTCTAACGTTAGTGTTATATGGTAGTGATAACCCTTGCCATCGTTAGTATCGTGGCCGTTATGCTCATCTAATTGAGCACCGGTTACTGTTTTTTGTGCGTAGTAGAAATCTTCAAAATAATAACCATCGTCGGCATTTAATGTATTACCAGAGAGCGTCGTTACTTCTGCGCCAATAGCAGGACCTGCATCACTTGTTTGTGTACCTTGGCTAACATCGTATTGATCGACTAAAGTACAGCTTCGCTCACCTTCAGTACCACAACCACCTTCACTTTCTGATGCGCCATAATCACGCATTTCCCAGCCGCTTAATGCAAGTTGACCGTTACTTTCATAAGGACCATAAAGCGGATAACCATCAGCTGCAAACCCATAAATAGGTGAATGCGCATCGCCATCATCTTCAAGTAAATCAGCTAAGCAACTAGTATAAAAATGGTGATGATATTCACCGTTAGCAGCATGTCCGCCACACACATCAACATCATATTGTTCAGCAATGGGCGCTAATGTATACCAAATATTATTACCGTAGCTCATACCATCGCCCCAGTTAAATATACTGGTGCCATTAACCATTAAGCCAACTGTACCTAAACCTGTTTCACAAGTTTCAGTGTCAGATAAATCGGTAGGTGTTATCGGAAAATACGCCTCAACTGTTTGTTCTGTCGGGCAACCTGGTCCTGGAGGCCAATAGCCTGCACCGCCTGTGTCATCACAGTTTTCAGTGCTACTGTTATAGCCAATATCTTCACCAAACGAAATGGTTTGCCCTACTGCTGCTGAGGTTACACCGTTATAAAAATCGGTAGCTGCACGCGGGCGGTTATTTAACGCGTCTACTTGGTCTTGTGTAAGCGTTACATCATATTTAGGAATGTCAGTAGTTTGCACGTACATGTATTCAACGTCAGCATCGTCTTGTGCAACAGTAACAACCTCAACCGATTGCACGTCTTCAACCACTGCACCATTATTTTGTATGTAGGTAGAGGTTGTATCGTTATTAATTAACCAGCTGGTAAGTTTTGCACTATTATCAACTGTACCAGTATCTGAGCCCGAGCCTGATGAAGCAATAACATTAACTATAACTGTATCTACAACGACATCGTTTGTGCCGTCATCTGCACTGATTTCAAATACAAGTGCTTCATCGGTTAATACTTCAGGGGCAACAAACTCAGTAGAAGTTGCAGTACTTGAAGATAAGCTAACTGAAGTGCCTGATGTTTGTGACCAGCTAACAGATACTTCGCCATCATCTTCAACTGTTGAAATTAAATAAACGGTATCGCCTGCATTAACAGTTTGGTCAATACCGGCGTCAACCGTTGGAGCACTATTACTGACCGTTTCGCCGTCTGTTGTAGTACTTGTAGAATCGCTGTTACATGCGCTTAAAGCGATACAAAGCGCACTTAACGCAAATAACTTAGTTACATTAGAGGCTTTTGTTTTAAGAAGTGTTTTCAATGCTTGAACCTTTACTTTAACGTTTAATAAAACAAAGTTAACAAGTAAAAGTGCAAACAATGTGCACAAACTAAGGAAGAATAAACATAAAACTAGATTTGTGGTCGTTTAAGTACAAATTTGTCTTTAGTGGTTGCATAGTAATCCCCACCCATTCTACCTACCGCATCTAAAAGTGTTGGGTCAATATAACCGTCAACAAACATCTCATCGTCAACACAAATACCCACTATGTCTAACAACATCATTTGTCCGCCGCCAGGCTCGCTTGAAATAGTAATAACTTCACGTAGCTTACACTCATAGCGTACTTTTGAATCAGCAACACTCGGCACTGCGACCATTTGGCTATCAATTTTAGTTATATTTGCAGCATCAAACTCACTAACATCACTAGGGTAATTAGCACAGCTTTGATTCATTTTTTCAACCTGCTCATGACTCACAATATTAATCACACATTCTTTAGTCGCTAATAAGTTAATTAATGTATCTTTACTTGGCTTATCACGTGGATTTACTTGCGTCACACTCAATACTGGTGGGTTACAACTCGCTACTGTAAAAAATGAGTAAGGAGCAATATTAGCCACACCGTCGCTACTTAATGTACTTATCCATGCAATTGGACGAGGGCTGATCCCGCCAACTAAATACGAATAAACATTAAGCTCTTTATTTACAGTTAAATCTAAAAACATACTTTTCCTTTTAATACATTAAAACTAAATCTTAATTCAAGTTAGTTACGTATAGGTTTGGCTCACTCAGTTAAATAACAAGCTAATTTTTATCTCTATTTAAAGCAATAAACAAATTATATGAAAATAAACATCGTGTGGTTTAAACGTGATTTGCGTCTTAGCGATCATCAACCATTAAAAAATGCATTCAGTAATGGCTTACCTACCCTATTACTTTATAACTTTGAGCCATTATTGCTCGAAGATGCACACTACAATGAGCGGCACTGGCGCTTTGTGTATCAATCAATAGTTGAGTTAAATAATCAGCTAGCGCGTTTTAACGCCTGTGTTTATATCTTTAATTTAAATATGAACGATTTACTTGAATCGTTAAAGGCACAGTTTGAAATAGTTAATATTTTTAGCCATCAAGAAATAGGTTTAAACAATACCTTTGAGCGCGATAAAGCTATTAAAATCTGGTGCCAGCATAACCACATTAACTGGCAAGAGTCGCAAACAGGCGCGGTTATTCGCGGCAAAAAAAATCGTAATAATTGGAACGAACGCTGGCAGCAAACAATGCAAGCACCTATTGCTGTTCCTAATTGGAAGAGTATAAAAACAATTACCCTCAATAACTACCAAACACCTGAGCTACCAAGCGCTTACACGCAAGATCACGACAGCTTTCAACAAGGTGGCCCGCTGCATGCGCGAACTGTAATGCAGAGCTTTTTTGCCGAGCGCGGTAAAGGTTATCAAAAAGGAATATCGAGCCCAAGTTTAAGCCAAACACATTGCTCCCGACTTTCGCCGTACCTAGCATGGGGGAACATTAGCCTTAGGCAAGTGTATCAAATGGCCATTGATGAATATCATTCAAAACACCCTGATAAAAGAGGCTGGAAGCGCCCGCTTGCTGCGTTTGTATCGCGCTTGCATTGGCACTGCCACTTTATGCAAAAGTTTGAGAGCGAATGTTCTATGGAGTTTTTAGCCCTTAATCCGGGTTATCACGTATTTCCGTATCGCGATGATGAACATGTTAAAAACGATATTGAACGCTGGGCGCAAGGTCAAACAGGTATTCCCATTATTGACGCTTGCATGCGCTGCTTAAAAGCCACCGGTTACATAAACTTTAGAATGCGCGCCATGCTTGTAAGTTTTGTAACGCATCATTTAAATATAAGCTGGCAGCAAGCAAGCTTTCCGCTCGCTAATTACTTTTTAGATTTTGAACCAGGGATTCACTACCCGCAAATTCAAATGCAAGCCTCGGTAACAGGCATTAATACCATTAGGCACTACAATCCAATTAAACAATCAGAAGATCAAGACCCAACAGGTTCGTTTATTAAAAAGTGGTGCCCCGAGCTTGAAAAACTCCCTATTGAATATTTACATCAACCTTGGGAGCAAACTGCGATGGAAGCACTCTTTAACGACTTTAAGTTAGGGGAGGATTATCCCGAACCCATACTTGATTTAACAGCGGCCTCAAAAGAAGCACGCGAGCGCTTATGGCAATATCGTGAGCGAGCCGATGTTAAAAGCGCCATAGGGAGGATTCTTAGAAGGCACGTAGCAATTACACCAAAAACAAGCCAAGCAAAAAATAAAACGGATACTAAAAGTAATTGTGAGACTAAGTAAGTATGGCGCACAAAAAACTAAACTTACCTCAAAAAATATGCCCCACTTGCAATAAACCTTTTACTTGGCGTAAAAAATGGCAACGCGACTGGGATAACGTTATTTACTGTTCAGAGCGCTGTAAGCGAAATAAACAGAGATAACAATTAACTGGCGTCTATTTTGCAACATCATCAGTAATTATTGCTTTTAAGGCTTTATGTAAGCTTATTTTGTAAATAACGCTTAGCTAACCTGAAAAGCTTACAATCAAGCAAGGAGAAGATGATGACGACGATTAAAAAGACGGCAAGCTCAACATGGTCTGGCGATATTAAAACAGGCAAAGGTAGCATTTCAACTCAAAGTGGTGCGCTTAATAAACAACCTTATGGCTTTAATACTCGCTTTGAAGATGAGGCAGGCTCAAATCCTGAAGAATTAGTAGGTGCGGCGCACAGTGCATGTTTTAGTATGGCGCTTTCGCTTGTATTAGGTGATGCAGGTTTTACAGCAGATAAAATTGATACTAAAGCCACCGTAAGCCTTGATGAAGTAGATGATGGCTTTTCGGTAACGCATATTGCCCTTGAGGTAAAAGCGCGTATTGATGATATTCAAAACGAGCAGTTTCAAGCCTTATGTGAGCAAACCAAAAAGAGCTGCCCTATTTCAAAACTCTTAAATACCGAAATATCACTAGATGCGACACTTCAATCAGCATTTTAAATATTTAGACTTAACTATTTAGACTTAACTATTTAGACAGTTCCTTACTAAAAAAGCCAAGTAAGTAATTACTTGGCTTGCTTATTATAAAGAAATATCTCTAGGGCGTGTTGTTATTTGGTGGTTGAATTTGCAGCAGTGTGTTTGGTATTTAGGCAAGGCAGAGCCTATGTTGTGTGGTTATTCCCCATTAATAGGCGATAACGCAGCATAGATGCCAAACATGCGCTGCCCTTTGGGTTCTTTCTAGGGACGATTGACTCTTTGTTGCTCGGTTTTTACTTATTCTTACATGGATGTAAGCCAGTAGAATAACGCAGGAGCAGTTATCGAGCCCACTAGGTTACAAACCTCACGCCGCGATTAAATCGCCCCTAGATTGAACAAATTTCAATCCACAAAAATCAACACGCCCTAGGTTTATTCCAACTCAAAGTACTTACTACAAGCCCTATTCCCATCCCAATTGCTGGCCATACTACCCATATATAGCTAGGCGAAGTTAGCAAATTTATAACGCTTAGCAAAGTTAAAATAAGTAAATATCCTTTAATTTTTTTGCCTAATGTCACTGTATTGCTCATTTATATTCTCCAAGTAATGTATGTCGCTATTATTGTTTTAATAAGCAACGTACACACCTGCTAAATGTCACTAAGTGATCTGACATTAGTCATCACTTTTCATTTAATTACATAGTTATTTATTATGTATAAAAACATAAAAAACAATACTTTAATCTATTTGTGTTAGAATCTAATCTCAACTAACCTAAACAAATAAACATAAAAGGATGACCTAAATGAGCGAAAAATCAAAAGATTGTGAAAAAGTGACATGTAGTAATTGTGCTGACGCCAACGATCTTGAATTTGATTTTTCTATGGCTTTTCAACCGATTATAAACTGTAAAACTCGCCTAATTTATGGCTATGAAGCATTGGTTAGAGGTTTAAATGGCGAGTCTGCTTATTCAATTATTTCAAAAGTGAATGAAGACAACCGCTATGCATTTGATCAGCTTTGCCGTATTAAAGCCATTCAACTAGCCGCAAAGCTGGGCATAACATCAATGCTAAGTATTAATTTTTTACCTAATGCTATTTATAAACCAGAACGATGTATACGCACCACACTAGAAGCTGCAAAAAAGTATAACTTTCCTATTCAAAATATTATGTTTGAATTTACTGAAGTAGAAAAAATAGAAGACACCGCACACATTAAACGCGTTGTTGATTACTACCAGTCTCTCGGATTTAAAACGGCTACCGATGACTTTGGTGCAGGTTATTCTGGTTTAAATCTACTGGCTGACTTTCAAACAGATATTATCAAGCTTGATATGGCGCTCATACGCAATATTAACAACGATAAAAAACGCCAATTAATAGTAACTCATTGCTTAAATATGTTTCGCGACTTAAACATTACCGCACTGGCTGAAGGAATTGAAACAGTAGAAGAATATAAGTGGCTAAAAAACGCAGGTGTTGAGCTTATGCAAGGGTATTTATTTGCCAAACCAAGCTTCGAAAACTTGCCTGAGGTAACCTACGTTTTTAATTAGGAAAACCTACAATATGCAAACACTTTATTACAATTATTTAATTTCCTTATAAAACTGCATTAATATAATACCCATTTTAGTAACAAGTTTACTCAATTATAAGAAGGGATACTTATGCGCTTTTTAATGCCACTCACTTTACTCACACTTAGCTGCACAGCGTCTGTAAACGCTGAGCAGTCAGAATCAAAACAATGGTTTAACTCTATAAACTACGCAAAAATTGATTCTGATTATTACAACGATGATGTGTACGGGTTATCAACTCACTATTACTTTGAGAAGCAGCAAAATTCAGGTGTGTGGGATGATTTTGGCTACTTAGATACAGATAGCAATATAGGCTTAAATTATTTTAATTCAGATGGTTATAGTGGAAAAGGTATTTTTGGAGAAGGTTTTTACGGCAATGCTTTTGCAACTTTTGAACTACCTAATATTGGTGATGCCGACAACTATTCACTAGGTTTAGGTTACTTATTTGCTGATTCACTAAAAGTATCTGTACGTATGTTAGATTATGAATATAGCGATACAGTTTATTTGTTTAAAGCTCAGTATAATCATGAAATTAACGACACCGACTACATTGGTTTTACTGTTGAAACAGATGATGAAACAGAGTCGTGGGACCTATCATCACGTTACTTTGCCCATCTTTATGATGACAGCTATTTTGCTGTAAATGTTGACTATCTAGATGTTGGCGACGACTCAGTTTTTAATGTGCTCGCAAACTATTACTTCAATAAACATGTTGCAGTCGGTATTGGCTCAAACGACTCTGATTTAGTTATTGAAGGTAAGTACTTTATTAATGATAGCTACTACTTCACAGCTAATTACACTGATAATGATAACTACGATGTATACAACCTTAGCTTTGTAGCCCAGTTTTAATAAACACAAAAAAAGCCGCCTTGCTGGGTCTGCTCAGTTAACCAAGGCGGCTTTTACTAAACAACTATAACTACATATTACCAAGCTCTATCATCATTGCTGTGTACATACGTAAATTCAGTTCAAGTTGCTCAAGTGTCATAAATTCATGCTCTGAGTGACCTGTGTAGCGCTTACCCGGCATTGAAGGGCCAAACGATACCGCATTATCAAACAGCTTTGCGTTAGTGCCACCACCTATTGATACAAAGTCAGCTTTTTCGTCGCCCGTAAAATGCTTGAAAATATCAAGCAGCTTTTGCGCATGTGGCGCGCCATCAAGTAGCATAGGTGTGCCAATAATTGTTTCTATGTTAGCAAGTGTTACATTGTTAGTAGCTTGCCAATTAGCGAGTGCATCATCAATTTGCTTTTGTAATACAGCTTCATCTTTACCCATTGGACGACGTGCATTTACAGCAAGTGTTAGCGCATTACCATCGCGCTCAATAACGGTTGGTGCCACTGTCATTGGGCCCATAAAGTCGTGCTTGTAAGCTATTTCGCCAAATTGTTTACCGTGAATGTCTAAACCAATTAACTGATTCACAAAGTCGATTAGCTCGCCGTCACTGTTATTTTCAAGCTCCACACCTTTAAATAACTCAGCTAAATAAGCAATAGCATTTATACCCGACTCCGGCTCAGATGAATGCGCCGACATACCTTTAACGCTTATTGCTAAGCCATTACTTTTTTCACTAAAGTTAAATTCAACTTTATTTAATGTTTTAGCTTTTGCTTTTAATGTATTAATAAGTGCCGCGTCTGCATTGTGAAGCACTAAGCTGGCATCTTCTGGAATTTGACTTCTAAACGCACCACCAGTTACATCCTTTACATATAAACCCGTTTGTGGTGATGTTGCATTAAAAGTAGGTGCAATTAAGCTCCAGCCTTTCTCGGCAACCACTACAGGGTATGATGCATCAATGGTTACGGCATACTTTGGTTGATCGTAAGTTTTCATGAACTCGGTCAATGGGCCCCAGTCAGATTCCTCAGCTAGGTAAATCATCAGCTCTATGCGGTTATCAAGCTCTATGCCTTTATCTTTAATTGCTTTCATGGCGTAAAGCGCTGTTGCTATTGCACCTTTGTCGTCCTCAGTACCACGACCAACTAATTTACCCGGTTCAGATGTATCAATAATAAAAGGGCTTTGTTTCCATTTGCTTGCATTAGCAGGTTGCACGTCGCCGTGGGTTACTACCGTTACTTTTTCGCTTTGCTCGCCCATACCAATTAATACGGTGTAGCCTAAATCTTGGTAGTCAAAACCAAGCTCTGCGGCTTTCATTTTTAAAAGTGCTTTAAAGCCAATAAAATCGGGATTTTGAGGAGTGCTAATGTCGCTTTTATTAACCGTCGGAAAAGCCACTAAGTTAGTTAGTGTGTGTATTTGAGCATTTTGGTAGGTATTTACTGCGTAATCGGCAACGCTATCAATATTTTTATTTAACTGCGCATGAGCGCCAAATGCAAATAAAGCAATACTGGCTAAAGCTAACTTTTTCAAAACAATTCCCATTTAATTAATAACTAAGAGCGGTAATTATAACGCTATGAAGTGCCTACTTATAGCTCTTTACGCCAAACACACAGGTAACTTAAGGTAAATAACCGGAACTCTGGATAATAAATCTATCTCAAGCAGCTATTTTCAGCGCTAACTGCGTTGAACTTACTTGCAATAGGCCAAGTAAATCTCTTGCCCAGAGTTCATGTTAAATATTTATATAGCAGCTTTTATGAGGATGACTGTATAATGCGCGACTTAAAATTAACAGGGTATTTAATTGTGAACCGTCGTAAAAAAATCGTCACTAAATTTCAAAAAAAAGATAAACGCACTAACGCTAAATTGCATAAAAGCAACAAACCGTCTTATGTATCAAAAGCTGAGCGCGAAAAACTAGCTGAACAAGAAAGTAATGAGCCACAGGCAACCCAAGAGTAGCTTTATGTTACCTGTTGCTTTGATAATTTAAAGTGGCAAAAGTAGCGACCACTTACATAACATACCACTGTCGTGGCAACTATAAGTTCAAACGTAGCTAAGTAATTAACTGTATCTACATATGGCATTGCGAGGTTTATACTTTGCATCCAATCAGCCATTTTAAATAATGCAGTTGCCCCAATAACCATTGGAAATGTAAAAGCAGCGTAGCTCGGCGTAAAAGGTCTGCTTAATAACTTTATAAATAACACATAAACAATCAGTGTTTTTATTATCGCTAATATAAATAATGCCCCCACTATAACAAGTGATGGATTAGCTACAATATGAAAATACCCCGCTAATGTTAAACTGGCAGGCGCAGCTAAAATGGCAAGTGTTGGCTGTATTTCGTAGTCACTTTTTAAGGCTAATAAAAAACGATAAAACATAATTGGCAGCATTATCGCGTACGTTGATATACCAATAACCAGCGCACTATAAGCTAACCACGCTAATGTCGGATTTCCCGAAAAAGTAACATCTGCAATAATTATCCCTACTGGTGGCACAAACCAGCTGGGCGCCATATCCTCAAAGTTAAACTTTTTTGCTCGCTGGTATAAAAAGCTCACCAAAAATGTGAGATGCAGCACAAAAGCTAAAACCCACATAATATCACCAGCCAATGGGTTAAATTGCCCAATTGAGTTTGAAATAACAAGATTAGCCATTGCAAATGTAGGGATCACACTTCCTGCAACTGGGTGTGCTAAATCGGCTTTTAATAAATGAGGGTGTAGTAAAAACTTAGCAGCCAAAAGT
This sequence comes from Pseudoalteromonas sp. NZS71, assembly GCF_015864715.1. Taxonomy (NCBI): domain Bacteria; kingdom Pseudomonadati; phylum Pseudomonadota; class Gammaproteobacteria; order Alteromonadales; family Pseudoalteromonadaceae; genus Pseudoalteromonas; species Pseudoalteromonas sp. NZS71. Next base: position 22,647 of record NZ_JADYWS010000020.1, read on the forward strand.
AAAACTAATACGCCAGCTAATACCGCTCCCAAAAATTGCCCTTGGGAGTTTAAATTAAAAACGTTTTCCCATGTCCCCCCCATACTGGCAATACCCAAAGCTAAACCGGCCATAGCTGTTGGCGCACCCATCACTTTATTTTTAAATTGCTTAAACACTGTATTTCCTAATCATTGGGTGATGAACAAGTTACTGCTTTTTACTGCATTGCCTTAAAATAACGCTGTAAAATTAGTACAAGCGTGCTTAATAGAACGCTTTTTGCGTACAAATATTTCATAAAAATAAGTTTACGGCTTACATATTAAAGCGTATGAAAAAAGCCATAACACAGTTATGGCTTTTACTTTATTTTAAAATTTAATTTAGTTAAAACGCGTAACTAATGCTTACATTAAATGAACGCCCCTGCCCAGCAAGTTGTTCAAACCCGTTGCTGCTATCTTGTTTAAGTGCTGCAATACTTACGCCGCCTAGTGGGAGTTGGTAGTACTCATCAAACACGTTACTCACTTCTGCGCTTAGCGTTAATGAATCCCATGTGGCTTTTGAGCTTAAATTAACCAAGCTGTAGCTGTCTGTTTGGTTTTCAAAACGATTATTATTTACACGGCTTTTAGTATCTACCCACTGCCAAGATAATGCGTTTTCAAACCGACCTATTTGCTGGCTAATACCTAGCTGGGTTTGCAGTGGTTTAATTTGATAAAGCGGCTGGTTAGTATCGTCGCGCTTGCCTCTCGTATTAGTAACATTAGCGTGTAACTGCCAGTTACCTAAATCCTTAGATTCATAAATATTGGCTGTTAAATCTATTTTAGCACCATATAAAATGGCATCTACATTAGTAAACTGCAAAATGTTACGCGCAGTGTTGTCCAAGTCATAACTATTGAAGCTTCTTACAATATCAGCATCAATATAATCATTCACATCGGTATACCAAACATTGGTGCTTAATCGCCAACGGTCATCTTTAGCCGATTTAATATAAGTAGCACTTAAAGTATGCGCTGTTTCAACGTCTAAATCAGGGTTACCAATATAGCCATTACCATCGCCATACCAACCAATCATGGTGGTTGCCATATTACTTACGCCCCAGCTGTATCGCTCGTATAAATTAGGCGCGCGGTTTTTACGGGCAAGACCAAATTGCAGCTCATCATAATTTGTTATTTGGTAGTTAATTAATAAGTTAGCATCAACTATAGTGTCGGTTTTATCTCTGTCGCCAGCATTAAAGTTCTGTGCAGCAACTGTATTATCTGTAGACGTATCGCTCATGGTCATAGTATCCATACTGCTCATATCGTCCATATCCATCATGCTCATACCGTCGTTGTAAGGCTGAACCTCACCTACTTGGGTATTAATACTTTCAATACGTACGCCTGCGTTTAACCACAGTTTTGTATTTATTGGGTTCTCATATTCAGCAAATGCTGCTATGCGCTCTCGTTTGCCATTATTTATATTTACGTAATCGTTTGGTCCCATCATGGTTGAGCCTTCAATACCTGGCCACCAATCATCAACGCTGTAATTGTAATATTCTTGGCCGAGTAAAATACTGCTGTTTTTATCTAGCGCAATACGCCATTTTAACTGCGAACTTATATCTTGTGCATCAGTTTTCATTGGCATCATGCCTGTTTTTTCTTCACTGAAAAAACCCATTTCGTGCTTTACGCTATGCCAGTTGACTTGCCCTTCAAGCTCGCTGTTTTCAAAGGAGCGTTTGTATTGAGCTATTGCACCGTAGCTGGTGTTATCGGTCATATCCATATACTGATTTGCAAATCCCTGATATGGGATTTTTTGATGCGTTAGCTTTATAACTAATTGCTGTTTATCATCGCGCATAGCTGCGGTTAAACTATGATTTTGTGCTCGATACAATGTATCTAACACTACATCGCCGTTACCGTCTTCATAACTACCTGCATCACTAAACGACCCCTGGTAATTAAGACTAAACTTGTCACTTGCTAAACGTGCACCTACGCCAAGCTTACGTCCGTTATCAACACTACTGTACTTTGCTGACACATAACCTGAGTGCCAACCTAATTCATTGCTATCGCTATACTGTGGTGAAATAGAATTAACGCTTATTACGCCAGCAATATTATCGCCGCCCGCACTCACTGGCGACACGCCTGCAACCACATTATAAGACGTAATTTGATTAGCCGAGATATACGAAAGTGGCGGGTTCATATGATTAGCGCATGCAGCGGTTACATCTGCGCCATCAATTAACACTTTAACTCTGTCGCCCATTAAACCATTTAAAATAGGTAGGTTAGATACGCCGCCCGCAGCTGAAAAGTCGACACCTAAATCACTTAATAACGATTCTGACGAACCAAGTGCTAAGTGCTTATTTTGAGCATGTCCGTGTACTTCAATTACTTCTAAAGACGTATCGTCGGCAAATGCAAAAGTAGATAGCACACCGCTAATAAAAAGTGCGACAGGGGAAAGTAAGTAAGTTTTTTGAGTTTTGCTTTTATAAACCATTGTTAATTTATGCCACTGTAATAATTGGCGTAATTATAGTGTGAACTGCAAAAGCAAAAGCGCGACATATTGTCGCACTTTATCAATTTAAAATGTTGTTAGGTGTGTTTGAGCACATAAGAAGGCAGCTTTAAACATAGGAACATGCAATTAACTAAGTATTTAACTTAGCTACCGTTTGAGAAACAATATCGGCTCCACGTTCAATCTCTTTAATAACCTCAGACACATTAGCAATAAGCTCTCTTCCTTGTTTTGATGAGTCTGAAACTGACGTTATTTGCTTTGATATATCATTAGTGAGCTCTTGGTTATTTTTAACAACACTTGCTATTTCATTAGTAGATCGACTCGTACTGGCTGCAAGCTGCCTTACTTCATCAGCTACTACAGCAAAACCTCGACCATAATCACCAGCACGCGCTGCTTCTATTGCGGCATTAAGTGCCAGTAAATTAGTTTGATCCGCAATGCTGCTAATTGTCGAAACAATGGAACCTATGACCGCAGACTGTTCATTAAGATTTTTTATTAAATCTACCGATTTAAGTACTTGGCTTACAATGGCGTCGGAGTTCGCTATAGAGCTTTGTAGTATTTCAGAGCCTTTTTTAGCGGTTGTAGCAGTAGCTACCGCCGATTCATGTGCTATTGCAGCGGCTTCTGTCACTGCACTGTTATTATTAATTCGATCGGTAATATTTGATGCAAACTTAATTATTTTAATTACATTACCTTTGCTATCTAAAATTGGGTTATAAGTTGCTTCTAACCAAATTTCTGAACCGTCGGCGGCAATACGTTTAAATTTTCCTGACTTAAACTGCCCCAGCGCTAATTCACTCCAAAAGCGTGGGTTTTTCTCATAAAACACTTTAGTACAAAACATTTTATGATGCTTGCCTACAATGTCTTTTAAGCTATAACCTATTGTTGCTAAAAAGTTTTGGTTCGCCTTTAAAATATTACCCTCTGGGGTAAACTCTATTGTAGCCAAGGCTTTGTCGAGTGCATTTGCAATAGCTTCTTGCGCTTTTCTTTGTATGTAACTGGTCGTAATATCAGAGGCTATTTTAATAACTTTGGTGACTACGCCGCGCTCTTCTACAGGAAAGTAAGTTGCCTCAAGCCAAAGCTTATCGCCATTAGCTTTGTACCTTAAAAACGAGCCTGCTTTAGAATTCCCTGTTTTTAATGCTTGCCAAAATTGACTATATTCGTTTGACTTTGCATATTCAGGTTCGCAAAACATACGATGATGCTTACCAATTATTTTCTCTTTGCTATACCCAATCGTTTTTAAAAACAACTGGTTTGCGTCTAATATTATTCCATCAGGTGTAAACTCTATATAAGCAACGTGCTTATTAATTGCCGATAAAATAGATTGCTTTTGAATTAATTGAAGCTCCATTTCTTCAATTTTTGCGTTTCTTTTAGAAATACCAAACATATAAAAACCTTAAGGAGTAAATTAGTACAAAAATTAGCAAATTAATGTGATATCAATATGTAGCTGTACTGTAAATATAAGCTTTAAATAACCTTTCGGCTAATATTTAATACCCTGTAGACGCCTGCTTTATAAATAGTTTTTTTATTTTATGAATGTTAAGTAGTATTTTCTTCTAATTAACATTTTAAAAACCTAACAAAAACACTAATTTATGCATGACTCTGTACTTTTTTTAAATTAAAATAACGTTCTCACTGACTACCCTCTCACACCAAATTTAAGCATACACATGATATTTCCTATTCAGGATTCATTGTGCAATTTCATTTTTAAATTAAACCTAAGGGATCATCTATGACATCAGATGTAACGTCGGCATCTAGTCAACTAAACAGAACTGCTATTTTACTCGTATTAGCGCTTGGCACATTTATTTTAGGATTATCTGAGTTTTCGATGATGCCTATGCTGCCACTAATTAGCGAAACATTTGGCTCAACGCCCTCACAAAGTGGTTACGCAATTAGTGCTTACGCCATTGGTGTTGTAGTGGGTGCGCCTATTTTAATGCTTACCACTGCTAATATGAGAAAGCGCAAAGCATTGCTCATATTTATAAGCTTAATGTTTGTCTCAAACGGATTAAGCGCGATGGCAACGTCGCTTGAGCAGCTTGTAATATTTAGATTTTTAAGTGGTTTACCTCATGGTGCATATTTTGGCGCGGCTATTTTATTAGCATCGGATATTGCCCCAAAAGGTAAGCGTGCTAGCTTTATGTCTAAGGTGTTTATGGGTTTAACTGTGGCTACTATTGTTGGTGTGCCTGTTGTAACACTTGTGGGTCAAAACCTTAGTTGGCGGTATTGTTTAGCCGGCGCTGCAGTGCTTGCATTTATTGCTTTTATTTTTGTTTACAAAGTAGTTCCAAACATAGATAACGCTAAGCCTTCTAACTTACTAAACGAGTTTGGCGTACTTAAAAATAAACTGGTTTGGTCTATTTTGGGTATTGTAATTATTGGCTTTGGCGGGGTGTTTTGTATTTATACTTACATTGCCGACACCATCTTAGTGGTAACAAAAACAGCTCCGTATACTATTTCTATCGCAATGGTAATGTTTGGTATTGGTTGTACGCTCGGTAACTATGTACTGGGTAAAGCAGCCGATAAATCAGCAATTAAAACGACTGGCATTGCGCTTGTATGTACCATTGTATTTGCCTTTGCTTATGTAACGGCAAGCCATAATATTTGGGCTCTTTATGCAGTAATTTTCTTTATTGGATGCAGTGTGGGCTTGGCTACGCTGATTCAAACGCTTTTAATGGACGTTGCACCCGAAGGCCACGCTATGATTGGTGCCTTAGTACAGTGCGCATTTAATACTGCCAATGCTATAGGCCCTTGGGTCGGTGGAATTGCAATAGCACAGGGTGCTGCACCTAATCAAACAGGTTACGTAGCAGCTGCATTATTTTTAGGTGGTTTGGGTATGTGGCTACTAAGTTACTTACAACTAAATAAACAGCAACCAACAGCGCAAGCCACTAATTAACTTGAGTTCAGATTAATTTAAAATACAAAAAGAGCCGCTAATTAGCGGCTCTTTTATTTTTAATTTACCTAGTAAATTAAGCGTTTAACGATGCCATATCAATAACAAAGCGGTATCGTACGTCAGACTTTTCCATACGCTCGTATGCAGTGTTAATTTCGTCTATGTTGATCATTTCGCACTCAGGTAGCACGTTATTTTCACCACAAAAATCGAGCATTTGTTGCGTCTGTGCAATACCACCAATAAGTGAGCCTGCAATACGACGACGACCCATTAATAATGGCACCGTGCTTAGCTCATCTACAGGACCAACTTGGCCTACAATAACTAAAGTACCATCTACATCAAGTAGCGGTGTGTAAATAGATAAATCATGTTTTACAGGTACCGTATCTATAATGACGTCAAAGGCAGATTGCGAGTCTTTCATTTCGTCATCATTAGATGACACTAAGTAGTGCTGAGCACCCAATTTAACCGCATCATCTTTTTTAGACTCACTACGGCCAATTACCGTAACGCTTGCGCCCATTGCAACTGCATTTTTAACAGCCATGTGGCCAAGTCCGCCTAGACCAACAACACCAACACGGCTACCTTTTTTTACGCCCCATTTATGAAGTGGCGAGTAAGTAGTAATACCTGCACAAAGTAGCGGTGCTACGCGAGAAAGGTCTAAATTTTCTGGCACGGAAAGTACGAATTCTTCGCGTACAACAACATGTTTAGAATACCCACCTTGGGTCATTTCACCACTAATGCGGTCTTTACCTGCGTAAGTACCAATCATGCCTTCGCGGCAAAATTGCTCTTCGTCGTTATCACATTGGTCGCAGCTTTGGCACGAATCAACCATACAACCAACAGCAACCGTGTCGCCTTGCTTATACTTTTTAACGTCGCTACCTACCGACATAACTTTACCAACAATTTCGTGCCCAGGCACTAATGGATAGTCACTGCCACCCCAATCGTTTCGCACGGCGTGTAAATCTGAATGGCACACACCACAGTATAAAATTTCAATTTCTACATCGTTATTTCGTAAATCGCGGCGCTCAAAAGAAAATTCTGTCAATTCAGAACCTTGGCTTTTTGCTGCATATCCTACTGTTTTCATAATAACTCCATAGTGGTTAAAAATTTAAATCATCAACAGCATAGTGCATAGCCTGTGAATAGAACCTGACAATATAAAATAGGCACAAAAAAAGCCCAAACAGTGTTTGGGCTTAATCGTTAGGGCTAGGGAGCTAAATTTAATTATTTTGCAAGTAAGCTGTTTAATTCATTAATAATTGAATGAATGCGCTCTGCATTTTTTCCTAAATCACTACGCCCTACTCGCGACTTACTACGAATATCAACAAAACGTTGGCTGCCTTCATCTTTAATACGAATTACCACATCGTCTTTAAAACCAAACCACGTTGTTGTATCGGTAGCTTCCACAATACCTGTAGCCGTATTTGCACTTACCACTGCAAAGCCAAGATTTTTAACTGCTTGTTCGCTTGCTGTCATTAAATCGGCTTTAGATTGTGCAAAGCTTAAAGTTACCAGCTCAGGGTATGCTTTGCGTTGCTGTACTGCCGTTTCTTCACCCGCGTATTCTACTGGGTTAGATGCATTTGCACGTAGTGGTGCGATTGCTACAAATTTTGGTGGATTAACTAAATCAGTTGAAATGTCATGAATTGCCGGTACGCCTTCAGCCTTGTTCATCATATTAAGTGGCATAGCAATAGCCACAACCGAAAATACAAGTGCAATAACTCCACTGCTTAGCGTTAACGTTTTACGCATAAATAACGCTTGTACTATAAGTAGCACCAATGCAGCGCCACCAGCATAAACGCCATATTTAAAGCCCGCAAACGCAACGCCTAATTCTACAATACCAAATTTATACAAAGGCCCTGGCAGTATGACGAGTAAAAAAGCGATTAAACTAACTAAGCTCACTAAAATTTTCATTTTATGATTCCTATATTGTGTGTGATTTTTATTATTAAAACAGATAAGCACTATTAACCAGTAGCTTATACTACTAACAAGTGCTTTTAGATTACTATTAGCGACTAATTACACAAAAAAGTCCAATGTTGTGTGATCAAAGTTACTCAAGTTTGGAAAAATATCAACAAGCTCAGAGCTTGGCACACCAAACCACTGAGCCAATGTGGCAAAGTACTGCTCATTAGCAACACTTGGAATTAAACGCCCGCCACCGGTATCTTGTGGGCCATCCAAATGTTGAGTTAGTAGCTCGCCATATATATTGCCGCCTTTTACTGCGCCGCCCATTACTATTTGGTTTCCTGCCCAACCATGGTCAGTGCCATCGCCATTTGAGGTCAACGTGCGACCAAAATCAGACATAGTAAACGCAGTCACTTTATCTGCCATATCAAGCTCTTTCATCGCGCTATCAAATTCACTTAACCCTTGAGCTAACGTATTTAATAAAGCAGGGTGCGTTGTTAATTGGTTATCGTGCGTATCATACCCCCCCATAGAAACAAAAAACACTTGGCGCTGAGTGCTCAATTTTGCCTGTACGCTAATTGTTTTAGCGACTGCTGCAAATTGCTCACTAAGGCTATTATCGCTAAATGGGGTAATAAGTGCAGGCGCGCTTTCTAACGCGCTGTTCATTGCTTGAGTGTTATTTATCGCACTTGTTAAGCCATTGGCATAAGCTGTACTTAACGGATGGCTCGTATTACCTAGTAAGCGGTTCATAATAGAAGTTACGTGCTCGCTACGAGGTTGATACCCACCAAACGCGTTAATACTACTAATGCCACTTTTGTTAAGCGCAAATGCATTGCTAGCACTTCCCGTTTGCCATAAATTAGTACCGTCGAGTGATACATTAGCTGCAAACTCATCTTGTAGCTCTAAACGTTCTAAAAGTCGTGCGCCCCACCCGCTATTAAGTGATTGTTTTTCTCGACCATACATCCACGCAGCTTGCTGATCGTTATGCGAAAACAAATGCTTAGGCAAACCTATTGTTTTATTTTTATAGTCACTCAATGTTGTGGGAGCGAGTAAAGTACCTACCCCACCTATAAATGCTAAATTTTGAGATTCAAACACATTTTGTATAGGTTCAAGTGAGGGATGAATACCGACTCCACCGGCAAACTGGCTTTTAATACTTAACTCAAGTGGGCTCTCTACCGCTAGGTTCTGCCTACTTTGCTCGTAAACACTACGTTGCTCGCCTTCAAGCGGAACGAGCATATTTAACGAATCATTCCCCCCGTATAAATACACACACACTAATGCTTTGTAATCACCTAGCTCAACAGCATTAGTCGCTCCAGTTAATGCTTGTAATTGCAGGCTCGTTAACGCGGCAGCCGATACGCTTCCTTTTACACATAACGACAAAAACTCTCTTCTATTAATGCTCATTATGCGATCCTAATACTGCACGTTAAATTCAGGTGAAATAGCAATCATATATAATAAATACGAAACCCGTTCACGGTATTGCTCTTCATTAAAATAGGCATCTAAATCAAGTAATGCTTGGCGTGTGTCACTGCTCATTGCGCCTGCAAAATATAGCGTGTTGTACTGAGTTAATAGCGCGCTAACACCGTGTTTCTCTAAAACATTCATGTCGTCTTGAATATAAACATAAATACCATTTGAATTTAAATCACTGTGCGCTTCAGCGGTACTCCACACTAAACTTGCGTAAAGCGCGTTCATGGTGCCAATCAGTGTTGCATCGTTTGCTATTTGTAATTCTGGCGCAACAATACCTTCATTTCGCAAAGCTGCGGTTTGATAATCAGGCCTAAAAAAGTTAAATACCGAAGCCGACTGCATGGGCCCTTGCCCGTAGTTATTTATTAAATTCCATGTTTTATAATAACCCGCTGGCGATTTAGCATCTAGATTTCGCCAAAACTGTACAGTTTTTAAAATAGGCTCTTTAATTTTACCTTGGTAATTAAGCACTGAGCCAAAATGCCGCGCTTCATCATCTAAATATATAGCCTTTACTACAGCCGCTAAATCGCCGCGTACACCAGCGCCGTTATCAATAAATACATTAGCTGCTCGCTCAACGTATTGGGGTGTTGGGTTTGAGGTAATTAATCGCTGAATAAGCTGCTTGCTAATAAACGGCGCAACATTTTGATGGTTAAATAAGTTATCAAGCGCTATTTGCAATGACTCTTCTGCTACATAACCTTGTGGTATAACCTCACCGTTTAGTAAGGTTTTTTGTTTACTAGAATGGTACTCGTCAAATGCTTCCATTGGCTTAATATAATCACGACTTTTGCGCTTAAATGTTTCACTATCGGCAAACGTCCAACCTGTAAATACGCGTGCAAAACCCTCTATTTCTGACTGTCCGTAAGTGGCAATGGTATTACCTTGTGCATCAAGCTTGGCGCTGCCATCTAGGTTTAGCTCTTCAAGGCCAATAGTAAATAACTGCATTACTTCACGTGCGTAATTTTCGTCTGGGCGAATATTAAGTGTATCGTCTGCTTTTTCGTTACCCAAATGGCTTAAATAAGTCCCCATAATAGGCGAAAGCGTCACATCTTCGAGTAAGTCACGATAATTACCAAAGGCATGCTTTAGTAATAAATCGTAATAAGTGATCATGCCCTCAGGTTGGCCTCTTAAGGCACTGTTTTCATCTGACACTACTAATATTTCACTTAACGCAAACGCAACACGTTGACGAAGTTGATCGTCACTTTGCATTACTGCCTTCCACCATGCGTCTATGCGGCTTATGTATTTAAAGTCATCATCGTCATTTAACTTTACTAAATAATCACGGTGATAATTAATCGGTAGCGCTATTTGCTTATCAAGCCATTGCTGCTCGCTTAAACCTTGTGCGTTTTGTATTTCACTGAGCTTAGGTCCCATTGTTGCTTGGTGTAGCAACCGTGCGGCGCTAATCTCATCCATATTATTACGTGCTGTAAAGCTTACTGTTTTTACACTGCTTGCCCCTTCATTATCGGTTGCTGTGACCGAAAAAGCATAATCAACAGGCTTATAACTTTGCGCATTTAGCAGTGTTACTGAGGTGGTTACTGCCTCTAAAGGCCCGCTAATTAGTTCAGGCCCTTGCGTTTGTTGCCACACAACCGATGTAATAGTGCCGTCTTTATCACTGGCTGTTGCTGTTAGCTCAATTGTTTGGCCCTTACTTAATTCACTAGGAATATCAGCGACTGACAAAATGGGGATTTTATTTCCGTTAACGGTTGGCGTATTATCGGAGCCTGAACCACCGCAAGCGCTTAGTATAAAAACCGAGCTTGCGATCAGAGCAAATTTATAATGCATGTAAAGTCGTCATCATTTGTTAATTAAAGTACGCTATTGTGTACCGAGTTTGATGCATTTATTGAAACACAAAATTTACAATTTAACTCTTTATTTTTTGTAACCGAATCATGAACGCCCCATTAATAATGCATTAGCTGCAGGGGTAAACAGCCAGAGCTTTATTATTTATGAAAACAGAAATTCGCTATTGTTTTGAATCTTCACAAGTTGCTAACCGGTTTTTACACGAGCTGAAAAACTGGCCGGTTAACGATGTAAAAACACGACTTTTTAATGGCGGCGATAGTGTAAAAGTGACATACGAATACGACGAAAGTGGTTTTGATTACACTTGCGCCGAACTTGACGACCTAGCACAGAGCCATGGCGGGAAAGAGGTTTAAGCGTTTTATAATAAAAAACAGCTGATGCACCTTTAATAATTCACTTGAATTATATAGATTTGATTGATGTTTTATCTCTACCTGAGTTTTTCGCTTCGTAGAGCATTATGTCAGCTTCTTTAATTAGTGATTGCATAGACACATTATTACCACTTAAGGTTTCTTTTGTAGCAAATACACACCCAGCACTAATTGTTAAATATTTACGTACAGGCGACGCTTCATGAGATAGATTTAATTCCCTAACCGTCAAAAGCAATTGCTGAGATATATCTACAAACTCTTCATAAGAAAGCTGTTTAAAGAATAATATGAACTCTTCGCCGCCATAGCGCGCCACTGTACCTGTGTTTTGCTTTGCTACTTGCTTTAGCTTTTGGGCAAGAGCTTGTAAAACGGCATCTCCCTCTTGATGACCATAAAAGTCGTTATAATTTTTGAAGTGATCTACATCAACTAACATCACCCCAAAAGAGCCTTGGTCTTGTTGAGCCTGTGTCCATTGCATTGCAATAATTTCATCAAAGGCACGCCTATTATAAATTTGGGTTAATCCATCAATTTTACTTATTTTTTCAAGCTTAGAGTTTTGCTCTTTTACTTGTTTAATTAACGCATTAAACCCGCTAATTAAAACGCGCATTTCTAAAAATTGATTAGTGAACCTCAAAGGCTGCAAATCGTTTTTAACCAACATTGAATTAATAGCGGACGCACCGTTAATAAGTGGTTCAATAAAGTAACGATTTACAATATAGAAACTCAAAAGTGACATTACAAAAAACATTAACAAAATAAGTTTTAAATAGTGATCAAATAAAACTGGCAGTGTTTGATGGTGGTGCTTAATGTTCAAAGCAAGAAGTGGATTACCGTTTATATCTAGAATCACCCTTTTCCTTTGAGTGGCAATGTCCTCTCCTTGGAGGCTCCCTTTAAGCGTCGCAATATCGTTTAAAGAACTAGCCTGTTCTATTTGTGAGTAGCTAAGCTCCACTTGTGCAATCTCAGCTAAGGACTTGATCAACGACGGTCTTACTTTTTTTATAAAAACAATACTACCAACAGGCTCACCTGTTTTATCTGTTCGCTTTATTACATGCGATGCAAACATGACAGGGCCGTCCGCTGTTTGCAAAAAACCAGAATGGCTTAAACTGTTGTCGTCTTCAGAGGCTTTTGAATTAGGAATAATTGAGCGGTTTAATTTATTAACCTGTAAATCTAAATCAGGCGCATCAAACTCAGTATGTTTAATATAATCATACGCTTGCCCGTAAACCATATTAAAGTTTATATCGTAAATAAACACACCATCAATTTTGAGAGAGTAGAAGGTGTCACCTACAAAGTTTGAATCTACATATTCTACGTCAAAATCAGCCATGTAATTATAGGTATCGTCCCATACGGCGTAGTCATAATTGAGTGTTTCTAAAAATATAAACTCTCTATCAAGCGCAATTTTAAGACTTAATAATTCACGATTTTGATAATCTTCAATACTAGTGTTTATGGTCGGCAGGCTAAAGAAATAGCGGTACCCAACTAATAAACTTGTTACAAAGCACATTAAAATCAAAGTACCTATTATTACAAAAAATCTTAATGTCATAGTCTCTATCTAATCGTGTGAAATTAAGTCAAAGCAGCTTACATTTTTATATTTTAGACTCCCTGTACCTAAATAATAAATAATTAGCTTCTTACTAAAGCGTAGTATAAATTCATGAGCAGGAATAAACAAAGTTTACTATTAAATTTTATAGCGTTAAAACTTTAGCCCTTTCAATAACATATTTAATATAGACATAAAATCATACCAATTCGCTTAATTAAGTGGTCTATTTTGAGGGCGGAAAAACGTGTTGATAGCTAGGCAAAAAATTCGCTATTTAGTTGTTCTAAATGAGAATTTTTTAACGCAGGTAGCGACACGTTTAGCCCCGCAAAATGATTAAGTATTATTGCGGATTGGTATTACACATTTAAAGTAGTACAAAAAGCTGAAATTATTCCACTACAGAAAATTCAACTTTTGATGGAGACGAACTCGCAAGCTCCAGTACTTCGTAATAATTTAAACCATCTATTTTTTTGCCAATAATAAAGTAATTCATTTCGTTCATCATGGTCGGGTCGCCCAAAACATCTTCTGCGCTTTGCACCTCAGAAAATTGAATTGTAATTAAGGCGCCTATAAAGCGCATTAAATCTTGAGATTTTAATGTCTTTAAAACTTTATTAACTCCCGCCTGAGTTGACTCAGGTGTAGAGCCATCAAATCTAAAATCACTTTTTGTACTAGCGCATGCACTAAGCATTAATATTGATAGTGCGATAAGTAAATGTTTCATATATATCCTTATTTGTTTTATTAGTTATTCGTTTATTCGTTTATTCGTTTATTCGTGATACTTGCGGATCATCGCCACTTTGCCGTTTTCAATTTCAATCACTTCCATCATTGTGGAGGTGTATTCTATTGGCTGCTTACTTTGCGGGTGAATGCCCTTTGCATGACTCTTATAACGAATAGCAAAGCCTGTATCATTAAACACAAATGTATTAAGCAGTGTGCTTTCAAACAACGTGTGCGCACCTAAGTAAAAACTCATACCTTTGCGCATCTGCTCTTTGCCATCAGGAGTACGTAAGTCATCCGGTTGATACGGAATATGCTGATTACCAATATCATCGGTTAACAATGCAAGATAAGCCTCAAGCTCTTTAATACCTGCGTTAGGTGCTTGTGTGGCGGTCATTGTTTTATGGTACTGCTGCGCAAACGCGTTTAAGTCGAGTGGCTTTTCAGCATACGCCGAAAAAGCAGTTACTAGAGCCAAGCCTAACGTTAAAAGTAACCTCATTGACTATTCCCTGTAGCTAAAAATATTTTATAGGTACATTACATTAGTAAGTTCAATAATCAAACAAAATCAGTTTTAAGTGAATTATCACCTACATTTTGCTCTTTACTCTGTTGGTTGCAACGCTGTTGGCAGGATCGTCTGGCCAAAAATGTTTAGGGTAGCGGCCTTTCATTTCCTTTTGCACGTCGCGGTAACTGCTAGCCCAAAAGTGCGCTAAATCTTGAGTAAGTTGCAGTGAGCGTTTACCCGGCGATAGCAACTCCATAAGCAGTGGCAATTTACCGTTGGCAAGCATAGGCGTACTGGTCAAGCCGTAAACTTCTTGCATACGCACGCTTAGCTTTGCGGGGCCGTCAAGTTGGTATTCTATTTTTATATTTGAGCCACTGGGCACTGTTAAGCGCAGTGGTAACAGTGCTTTTAAAGCTGTTTGGTGTTGCCAATCAAAACAGTTTTGTAATGCCTCAAGGTAGTTAAACTTTTTAAGCTGTGTGAGGGTTTTAATATCTTCTAAAAACACGCCTAGCCACTGCGCTGCATTTTGAATAAGTTGTTGCTCATTTATTTGTGGGAATTTATCAGGCATTAAATTACTTGCTAAGCTCATACGTATCAGCAATTGCTGCGCATCAGGTTGCTCGTTAAATAATGCAAAGCCATGTTTAGCAAATAAGCTAAGCCACGCTTTAGCACGCTCGCCCTTATCTAATTTTTGTTTACTAGGCTGGCTGGTGAGCGTTATAGCACCAAGCTTTACTTCATCTTGATGAATAAAACGTGCTGATTTTTCGTCAAACTCACAGCGAGTAAGTTCACTAAATAAATGCGGTAAAAATTCTTGTAACTCAAATGGGTTAAGCGCGGTGGCAGCAAATATACGCCCTCCTTTGTGCCCGCCCATGGTTGCTATAGCTAAGTAATCGTCGTTGTGCCAGTAATCGGCATTTAACTCAGCACCTGCACCGTTGGCAAGTAGGTAACCATTACCGCGTTTTTTAGCAATACGATCTGGGTATGCCAATGCCACTAGCAAACTAATATAATGCGTATTTAATTCGCTGTTTTCGTCTTTTACTTTTAAGCGGCTTTGCCAATATTTTAACTGTTGTTTAAATACCGGATGCGGACGTTGCTGTTGGCTATGCAGCGCTAAACTCAACTCGTTTGGACTATTTACTCGGCTCTCAAGTAATGCCACTAAATAAATAGCAAGGCGATAAGTACCAGGGAGTTGGTCATCAAGTATTTGGGCTTTTAGTAGCATATGCGCCAAACGAATATCAGCACCAAAACCTAACATTTTACTGCCAAGCGGTGTGAGCTTACCTTTGCTATCAATAGCTTCTAGCATGTTAAGCAGGTTACTTGCCTGCTCGCATTGTTGCTCAGTGGGCTTATCGAGCAAGGTTAGCTCATCAATACTGGCTCCCCATTGCTTTGCCTCAAGCATAAGTTGGCTTATGTCTGATGTGAGTATTTCGGGATTGTCGTGGCTATTACGTCGTTCAAAAGTTTGCTTTGAGCCAATTCGATAAACAATGCCCGGCTCTATTCGCCCTGCACGCCCTGCACGCTGCACAGCAGATGAGCGCGATATACTTTGTGTTGTGAGCTCAGTAACCCCTGTTTTTAAATTAAAGGTCGCTGCACGGCGCTTGCCGCTGTCAATTACAATGCGTATGCCTTCAATAGTTAAACTGGTTTCGGCTACATTGGTGGTAAGCACTACTTTGCGTATGCCATTTGGCGCGGGAGCAATAGCAGCTTGCTGATTGGCTTTATCTTGCTCGCCAAATAGCGTTACTACTATACAGTTACTCGGTAGATCGGTGAGTGCTTGTTGTACACGTAGTATCTCAAATTGCCCAGGTAAAAATACCAATGCGCTACCTGTTTGTTCATTAAGTGCTTGTTTTATTATGCTAGGAATTGCATCAAGCCAGCGGCTTTCATCTTTTATGGGTATGTATACTTCGTCTATTGGGTAGCTGCGACCGCTTGATTGAATTACAGGGCAATCAAAAAACGCTGTATAACGCTCAGTATCAAGCGTTGCCGACATAAGCATAATGGTTAAATCTTCACGCAGCGCACTTTGGGTCTCGAGCGCAAAGGCAAGTGAGGTGTCGGCTGCAATTGAACGTTCATGAAATTCATCAAATATAAGTAAATCTATATCGCTTAATTCGGGGTCGTTTTGCAGCATGCGCGTTAGCATGCCTTCGGTAACTATCTCGAGGCGCGTATTCGCGCTTACTTTACTCTCGCCCCTAATCCGCAAACCTACACTTTGCCCAACACTTTCGTTTTGGCACTTTGCTAAGTAACTGGCAATATTACGTGCAGCTATTCGGCGTGGCTCTAGCATTACAATACGTTTAAAATGCCCATCGCGCATTAGTTGCAGCGGCAACCACGTAGATTTACCCGCACCAGGTGGCGCTTGTAATAACGTAATAGGATTACTTTGTAATGTAGTAACGAGTTGTTGATATATGTCTTGAACCGGCAGCACAGCTATTTACTCTAAATTACTTTGCAGGCATTGTAACAAAAAACCAAAGCCTAGCTGCGGTTGATGTTTATTAATAATTGCTATTAACTACCCGATACCATTCTAATTCGATCTGCAGGCACTCGTAATTGCTGCATTAAGTAAATTTTAAATGGTGCTTCGTAAGGTTGCTCATCAACCGCTTTTTGCATGCACAAAAGCCATGCGTCACTTTGCTCAATTCCTACATGTAGATGTTTGTGCGCTTGAGGAATGTTAATACTGCCAAAATGTTCAGCGTATAATTTAGGACCACCTAACCAGCCCGACAAAAAGTAAGCAAGTTTTTTACGCGATGCCAATAAGTCTTTTGAATGCATACTCCTTATATGTTCAGCCTCTTTTAAAGCGTCCATATTATCGTAAAACGCATTCACCAATTGTGTAATACCTGCTAACTCACCTGCCATTTTGTATGAGCAGTCACCCACTCCGTATTCACACGTTTTTGTATTCATAACTCACTCAGGTTAACTACTTTATTTAATACCTGCATATTAGCTTAAAACAAAAATTTAAGAATGAGTTACATCAAAGCGGCGTATCTTATGTCAGCAATAATTACAGGCTGCTATGTATATTTTTTAATAAAAAGCGCAATATTAAAAACAAAATCGCTCAACATAAAAATATAACCAACTGATAATAAAAGCAATAAAACCATTATTATTCATTGGTACAAGGCTTGCTACTTTATAACTGACAGTTAATTCACTAACCTAAAGTAAGGATAAACTTATGAACAGCGATCGTATCGAAGGTAATTGGAAAGAACTTAAAGGTAAGGCTCAACAAAAATGGGGCGATCTTACCAACGACGATTTAGATAAAATTGAAGGTAGCCGTACAGAGCTAGTTGGTAAAATCCAGCAGCAATACGGTAAATCTAAAGAAGAAGCAGAGCGTGAAGTTGATGAGTTTGAAAAAGGTCGTTAAACCGCGTTAACCGCTTTTAAAAAAACCGCCATTTGGCGGTTTTTTTTGTTTAAGCTGTAGGTTATTTAGCTACGCTTTTAATTGGTTACCAATCGGTAACTGCCTAATACGCTTTCCGCACGCTGCAAAAATAGCATTACATAATGCTGGCGCATAAACTGGTGTAGACGGCTCGCCTACTCCTGCTGGTGGTGCATCACTTTGTACAATTTCAACGTCAATCTCAAGAGGTGCGTCGCTCATACGCGGTACGCGATAATCATGAAAATTACTTTGCTGTACGCGCCCTTTATCAAAGGTAATACCATCGCTGATTGCAGTTGTAATCCCATAAATAGAGCCACCTTGGGTTTGGTTTTTCACGGTGTCGGTGTTTACAACAGTACCCGCGTCAATGGCAACCCACGATTTAATCACTTTTAAATCGCCAGCATCCGACACTTCTACCTCAACTACCGTAGCTACGTAAGTTAAAAAGCTTCTGTGTGCTGCTATGCCTAAACCTCGACCTTTAGGAAGCTCTCGCCCCCATTTACTCATGTCAGCTACTTTTTCAATAACATGGCGCAGTCTGCCAATATCTAAAGGATAAACCGCTTTATCGCCACCGTAATTATCGTATGTGGCATTTTGCTCGGTTACATCAACAATACGACTCGGACCTATCGTGTCTAGTAAATAGTCTTTTTGGTCGCGACCGGCTTTGTGCGCTGCTTCGCCAATAAATGACTGAATAGCAAAGGCATGAAAAATATTTGATACAGAACGCATCCAACCAATTCGTGCTTTGGCTTGCGCATCACCGTTTTCTAACTTCATGTTAGGTGTGTTAATAGGGTTATCGGTAAATCCTAAGCGCAGTTCAAAGCTCCCTGGCGTAGTCGCCCCTTCTGAAAAGGTAGAGGTAATAGGTGAAAACGCGGTGCGATGTAAATACGATTCTATTGCGCCATTTTTATCTAGTGATGCTTCAATGTGCTGAGCCGAAACTGCATGGTAAAAACCATGTTGTATGTCGTCTTCACGCGTCCATTGCACACGAATAGGCTTGCCTACTTTCATTGAAAGGTAAGCTGCCTCTGCTGAAAAGTCAGGTTTTGACTTACGCCCAAAGCCGCCTCCTAACATGGTAACGTTAACGTTAATTTTGCTCTCGTCCATGCCAAGCATTGCAGCCACTGTTTTCATATCGGCTTGTGGATTTTGCGTAGCAGCCCATATATCAACACTATCTTTGTTGTACATAGCTGTTGCACAAGGCGGCTCCATTGGTGCTTGAGCAAGGTGCGGTGCGTAATAATCAGCTACGAGTTTATTGCTCGATTTAGCCAACACGCCCATGGCATCGCCTTTATCACGTATGTTTGCCTGTGGAGTTTGTACTGTTTTTAGTAATGACTTTTTAAATTCTTTTGAATTGTAATCGCCATTTTTGCCATCATCCCACACTACTTTTAATGCTTTACGCCCTTGCCATGCAGCCCATGTGTTTTTAGCTATAATCGCAATTCCGCCTTTTGGCTGAAACTGCGGCGCGCCTTTTGGTGCAAGAATTTCAATAACATCTATAACGCCGTTTATCGCTTTTGTAGCACTAGCATCAAACGACTTAACAACACCGCCTACTACCGGCGGGCGTTCAATTATAGCCACCAGCGCTTGTGGTTCGCGTACATCGGCTGCAAATATAGCTTTGCCTGTTACTAAATCGGCTAAATCTATGTGCGCCATACCGGTATTAATGTAGCGCCATTCTTTGCGTGTTTTAAGTGTTAGTTTGTCAGCTTCTGGTGGCGTTATTGTAAATGCTAAGTCGATTAAATCTTTATAAGTAAGTGATTTACCTGAGCTGTGAGTAACAACGTGCTGTACTGCGGTACATGTTTCTGGTTTTACACCCCAATGCTTAGCGGCAGCAAGCTGCATCATGTAACGCACACTTGCGCCCATTTCACGCAGGCGCTGCATGTTGTAGCGAATACTGCGCGAGCCATCGGTATTTTGATCGCCGTATTTAGGATCGCCCTTACCCTGAATAACAATAACCTTATCCCACGCGGCTTCCATTTCATCGGCAACTATTTGTGCAATCGCGGTGCGAATTTGCTGACCCATTTCAGAGCGATGGCACGTTATTTCAACCATGCCGTCTGGGCGCAGTGCAATAAATAAGTTTGCGCGTTTTGCCAGCTCAGATGGCTGCTCTAACACACCCGCAAATGCTCTTGGCGCACTGCCTACAAAATAAGTACCGAGTACTAACGCACCTATCGCACTGGTTTTTAAAAACTTACGACGGTTTAAATCAAAGTATTTGTTATCTTGGTTCATACTTCTTCCCCTTGTTCATTTGGGTCAAAATACTGAACACTCGCCATTGTTTTAGCAGCTGATTTAATTGCTTTATGAATACGCGGGTATGTACCACAACGGCAAATATTTCCCGACATATTACTTACTATTTCATCGTCGGTTGGGGTTGGGTTTGCAGCTAATAAGCTTGCAGCTTGCATCATTTGGCCGCACTGGCAAAAACCACACTGCGGTACTTTATGCTCAACCCATGCTTGTTGCACTGGGTGATCGCCCTGCTCGCTTAACCCTTCAATTGTTGTAATTGAAAGACCCGCTACTGCCGCTACAGGCAATACACACGAGCGCTGAGCTACCCCATCAATATGCACGGTACACGCACCGCACTGAGCCATACCACAGCCAAATTTAGGCCCAGTTAAATTCAATTCGTCTCGGAGATACCATAATACTGGCGTTGACGGATCGCCAGAAAACTCATGTTTATTACCATTAATGGTAAGCGTGATCATACTAAACTCCTTGGCAAAGCGCTTTACAGGAGGGTTCCTTGTTGCGCGAGAACTATTTTTAATTACTTACTATTTTATACTTACTACTTTTAGCCTACCACTTAGATCTGTTTTATAAAAATACTAATTATTAGAACGTTTAAACCACATTGAAATTATTAACGTCTGATTATTAGTATTAGACTAGGGACTGCAGACCTTTTTAGATTGAAGTTCACTCAATCTAGGGGAGATTTAATCGCGGCGGGAGGTTTGTAAACAACAAAGCGTAAATTGCCCCTATGCAGAATCCTCGGGGCAGTGCATGTTAAACCTCGAAAGATAAACAGCCCTAAATAAAAGCCTAAAAACATCCAAGTTAAAACTTACAATATATTTAAGCAAAAATCGTATTAAGTAACCACATCGTTATTAGCAAAGTGTAGGGTTATACGAACACCTATGACAAAAGTAAGCAATAAATCGTTGAGTTTAAAAAGATTATTAATAAATAAAAAACCGCCATTTGGCGGTTTTAGATAGTGTAAATAAGCTTTTAACTACTAATTAAAACGGCGTCTACCAAATAAAACCACTGATAGCAGCGTAAGTAAGTAATAAATACTGCCACCAGAGCTAGAGCCTGAATCAGATGAAGGAGTCGCTACCGCAGCAGCTTGCTTACCTTCAACGTTTATAGTCACGGTTTGAACTGCTGAACTATCAAATTTATCTTTAGCTACATAACTAAACGTTACTACATGATCAGATTCGCTCGTAGGAGTTAGTTTAAACAATCCAGTATCAGGCTCAAATGTTAAAGTTCCTGAATTTGGCTCAGTTACCACTTCAAATTCAAGTGTATCGTTGTCGCTATCTAATGCTGAAAAGCGACCATTCACTTCACTCTTATAAGAGGTGTTATATGTTACATTTTGAGCTTGTGGGGCTGTATTTGTTAGTTCAATAACAACATTATGAAGCTCAGATTCAACTAAAGAATCCTTCACTGTAAAGCTAACTGATACTGGCTCAACCGAGTCACCACTTGGTGAAAAGGTCACGCCACCTAAAGCAGAGTCCATTAACTGAATTTGCCCATGAGCAGGCGAATTTTTAATTTGAAATACTAATGGCTCAGCGTCTTCATCCACACCTTCTAGGTTAAAGTTAAGCGGTGTATTCCAATGAGTTTGCAGTGTCATATTATTTGCTGTAGGTGCTGTATTTGTGAGCTCTAACGTTAAGCTTGATAACGCTGAACGTGAACGATCTTTTACTGTGTAGTAACTAAGCTCGTCAATGCCTACAGTCCCCGAAGGTATATAAGTTAGTAGACCCGCCTGTCTGTCGGTAAACTCGACCCTACCCAGAGTTGGTCTCTTATTTAAAACTACATAATCAATATCATCTGATACAGGTAAATCTATTTGTATGCTTTTTAAAACATGATCAGAGTAGCTTACAGCTTCAGGCTTAGCTAAAGGCTCAGTAACTTGATTAGAAAACACCTCCAATGACCGACCCGCCAACAAGGTATAATCAACATTATTATACGTAGACGTTGCTAACCAACTGTCATTATTATTACGCTCAACAGTGTATGAAACCACATTGTTATCTAGGTTATATTCACCAAACTGATCTGAACACGAATACTGCACAAACCCAGCTCTTACAGACACAATGTTATTTAAAGAGTTTTGGCACACTTCACTAATTAATGTTGTCTGCCCATTTAAAGCCACTTTATAAAGTGAGCCATTATAGGTAGATGCAACTAAAGTTTCTTCTCCATTAATTACAGTATTAACCAAACCGTTAAAGCTTTGTTCTAAAGCAACTTTAGAGATCGTGTTTTCAGAGTAGTCATAACTGATGAGGTAATCACTAACAAGACTAACCACATCTATATTTTCGTTATTAAGGAAGCTTCCCGTTACTATTGAACTCATGCCACCCCAATAAAACCCTAAGCGAGGCGATGTTTTTAATAACTCTCCAGTTTGCCCATTTAATACTTTAAAAAAGGTACCTTCACTTCCTGTATGCTCAGCACCATTACCTACTATTATTTCCAGCTTGCCATCATTATTAATATCTAACGTTGTTAAGGTACTAATGTAGTCTCCGCCGCCAAGATATGTTTGAAATAGCTCTTCACCCGTTTCAGGTGAAAACACCTGCACATTCGCATCGTATATAGCAGAGCTGCCAGCAATAATATAATTCTTACCATCATCAAACAGCTGAGCAGTAGCAACTAAATTGTTATTATCCCAATCGTTATTAACGTTTATGTTTGTAAGGATTTTTTCATTAGTTTGTGTATCTACAATATGCAAAGCGTTACTGTCACGCTCGGAATAAAGTATATCTAAGCTTCCGTTATTATTAATATCAGCAAGTGCTAACGCTTTATTTGAATAGTACTTGATACCTTTAGCCCACTGCTGCGATTTATCATCGGTGTTGTGAATATAAAAACCATCTTCACCAGATGAAGAATAACCTGAGCCCCAAGCAATATTTTGCTTACCATCACCGTTAAGGTCATCTACAACAATACCCGATACACCATGCTCTGGATTATTAATACTCCAAAACTCAACGCCTGTTGTGAGTGAAAGCGCGTATAAACTTCCCCACTGACCATCGCCGTAAACTAAATCGTCGGTACCATCGTTATCAATGTCTGCAACTATTACCTTATCAATATCTAAGTCGCTTTGGGCTGTCCATAAAATGCTTTCAGTGCTTGGGCTTAGCATTTCTATGCTGTACCAACTTTGCCCATTAATCACTTCATCTAAGCCATCGTTATTAATATCAACAGCAATTAAATGCTCGCCATTAAGACTCACACTAAGTTGTTTATGCAGTACAAATTCTGAATTTTCGAATCTATAAACCGCACCATCACTAAATAAAACTTCTTTTGCATTAGCCTCAGTAAACGAGCCTGTCACAAAATTTTGTGGTACGTTTTCAAGTACCGCAATTTCAGACAAATCGAGCGAGTTAAGTACAAAAAGCTTACTACTTTGATAAACAAAAAGCTCATCTTGCCCATCGTTGTTTATATCAAACTTATCTGCTGCTCTTGGGTAATAAAACTCTTTACTTAGCTCTATCTCTTGAGTGACTAAATTAACTTTATGTACTGCGTTATTTTCTAAAACATATAAGTAGTATGTATCTGCCACTGTATCTTTAATTAGCGTGGTATCTTCAATATAGTCATCAAAGTCGTAGCGAGCAGTTACTTCATACGCACCTTTCACATATTCTATAATATTAAAATTGCTCTCTTGGGCGGATATAATGTGCTTACTACCCACACCCGACAAAGGTGCCACGTACAAGCCTTTTCGACCTGTTGAGTTGCCTAACGAAAATTCACGAAATACGCTGCTAAGCTCTATGCTTTCCTCGTCTAAGGCAGCTTGAGTAAAGCTATTATTTTTTATAATTGGCGCGAGTAGAGGTTTTTTAGATAAACTTTCAAAATGAGCTTTATCAAAATTTATTTTTTGATCGTTAATTAAAACAGCATCACCGTAAGTATTTTCTTGAGTGTTTTTTATAGGCTGAGCGTGAGTATTGGCATTCACTGAATACGCGCTCATCATGAGCAACGTAAGGCAAGATAGTTTAATCAATTCCATAATCCTTTGTATTTCTTTATTTAATCACGTCACTACAACTGCAACGTTCCATTAACACGGCATTATATAGAGTAGCAACCGGAAATAAAGAGGCGATTAACAAAGTTTTACAAAGAGATAGAAGAAATAAAGTAATAACATTTAACTTGCAGCTAAAGCTACTTTTATAGAAATTTTAGCCGCATACTTACTAATAAAAAGCGATTATTGAGTGCTTATAACATCTTCAGACAACAACCTCTCATCGTCTTTATAAACTTCAAGCCAACCTGGCGGCGATGTATCACAGCCAATAATAGTTACTTGTAGCACATAACTATAGCGACCATTTTTAAAGGTATAATGATGATTCCCACCGCTACCTTCAAATGTAATATCGCCATTTAATAAAACCATATCAGGCTTGTCGCTTGGTTTTTTATTAATACCCCACACTGCATACCGATAATTATGATCGCCTAAATCATCAACTCGAATATGGTAGCTAGACGTTTTCCAATCGAGTACTGGCTTTTCAAAAGTATTAATACTTGCGTGCAAGGATTGCTTACCTTGTTCGATTAAGCTTTTAGCAAGTGCCTGCTCTTTAGTATTTTGTGTATTTACAGCAATAATTTTACCGTCAGTATCTACCCACATAACGCCGTTATTTAGCATAATGCCGCGCCAACCAACTTTATCCCAATCGATATCAATGTTTGAACTGGCAATAACTTTGGCGAGTTCATCGTCAAACACTTCATCAAAGCGGTTAATAAACTCAGCTTCATTTTTAATGTCAGGTATGGGGTACTGTCGTTTTAGTGGGTAATAAACAAGCGAAGCAATAGCTGCTTTATCGTTACCTTCAAAGGCAGCAATAACAGGTGAAATGAACTCGTGATATTTTTTCTCAAGAGCAAATGTGCTAGATGTGAAAAGTAGAGATAGGCACAGTAGGATGTGGTTTAGACGCTTCATTTATAGTCCTTTATTTATTCTGATGCTTAACAATCTTAAATGACTTGAAAGCAGCTCTAGCATATATAATTTCAACACCTCTATCCTGAATGCAGAGGGACTTTTCTAGCTCGCTTCGAGTTAATTTTGACTGGCATCCAATAATTATTTTAGATAGTTTCATATCCTCATTGAATGGCTGAAAATAAAGATCATTTTCTTTTTCAAAATTATTAAGGTCCCGAATTGTTCTATATTCTTTTTCATATCCCCAATGTTTGAATTTAGAAAGTAATAACTTTAGTGGGAAGTTTCGATCATCTATTAAATTACTTTTAAACCTTTCAGAATAATATTTTACTTCTTGAGCACCCTCTTTGTTAGATAGCTCAAGTTCCACACATATGCCCTTGTGATTATTAGCATAATGAGCCCACTGAACAGGGTTTGACCAAATTTTACTAAAGCACAATATTCCAAATTTTCTTGAAACATCTAGTTTCATCTTATTTAAGCTTGCACGTATATTAGGTGTACTAGTTTCAATACCTAATAACTCAAAAGGGTCATTCAAATTATCGAAAGTTGAGGCCTTAATCCTCCTATTTGATAAATTTTTTAAGCCAAATACCTCATCCATGTAATGATAAAGCTTCATTTAATCTATAATCCTATTATTTTTAGAAAAGAATATTTTCCTGAATAAAAATCACGTTGCTCAGCTTTTTATTACTACTTATACTAAATAAACACTGAATACATATGAACCAATTTTTACATCTTTTCAATTATATAAAAAACGAGCCTATCTTGGCTCGTTTTTATTTTACTGATAGCTAGAAACTAACCGTTTCGCTTTACTCCGGATCATACCCCAAGTTAGGTGACAGCCATCTTTCAGCTTCTTCAAGCGTCATATTGGTTCGTTTAGCGTAGTCTTCTACCTGATCGCGTTGTACCGCCGCTACTGCGTAGTATTTTGCTTCGGGGTGTGAGAAGTACCAACCTGAAACAGCAGCACCTGGCCACATGGCGTACGAGCTGGTTAGCTGCATGCCAATGCGTTTTTCGGTGTCGAGCAACTGCCAAATTTTCTTTTTCTCGGTGTGCTCTGGGCACGCTGGGTAACCTGGCGCTGGGCGAATACCTTGGTAGTTTTCGCGTATTAGCTCATCGTTTGCTAGGTTTTCGTCTGGTGCAAAACCCCAATACTCTTTACGTACTTTTTCGTGTAAGTATTCTGCAAACGCTTCGGCGAGCCTGTCGGCAACCGCTTTAATCATTATTTTGTTGTAGTCGTCTTGCTGTACATCAAACGCATTCGCTAAGTCGTCTTCTTCTAAACCGCCCGTTACTGCAAACGCGCCAAAATAGTCTGGTGTACCTTTGGGTGCTATATAGTCGGCTAGGCAGTAATTAGCAAAGTCGGTTTTTTCGGTTTGCTGACGTAAATGGCACGAGGTAGTTAACAGCTCTTTGCGTGTTTCGTCAGTATATATTTCTATGTCGTCCCCAACGCGGTTAGCAGGGAATAAACCTATTACGCCAAGTGGTTGCAAACTGCCTGCTTTTTCAAGGTCGTCTAACATGTCGTTAGCGTCTTTAAATAAGCTTTGCGCTTGCTCGCCTACTACTTCGTCGGTCATTATGCGCGGGTATTTACCGGCGATTGACCACGTCATAAAGTATGGCGTCCAATCTATGTATTTACGTAAAGTGGCAATTGATACGTTTTTAAACTCGATCACGCCGAGCTTTTTAGGCACCGGTGGCGTGTAGTTATCCCAATCAAGTTGTGCTGCGTTATCGCGTGAGCGCTGGATTGTAACAGGCTTAGAGCGAGGTTTTTTACGCGCTTGTTGCTCGCGTACTTTTACATATTCAGCTTGGGTTTTTTCTAAAAAACCAGGCTTATGCTCTTTTGATAATAAATTAGATACTACACCTACCGCACGGCTGGCATTACTTACATACACTACGCCTTTGTCATATTGCGGCTCAATTTTTACTGCGGTGTGCGCTTTAGAAGTAGTAGCACCACCAATTAACAGCGGCAGTTCAAAACCACGGCGTTTCATTTCTTTTGCTACGTGTACCATTTCGTCAAGCGATGGGGTAATTAAGCCCGACAACCCAATAATATCGGCTTTTTCGTCGATGGCGGTTTGGAGTATTTTATCGGCAGGTACCATTACGCCTAAATCAATAACTTCGTAGTTATTACACTGTAGTACCACGCCTACAATATTTTTACCTATGTCGTGTACGTCGCCTTTTACGGTCGCCATCACTATTTTACCGTTAGTTGAGCCTTCTTCTTTTTCAAGCTCAATGTATGGGTCTAGGTAGGCTACGGCTCGCTTCATTACGCGCGCCGATTTAACAACTTGTGGTAAAAACATTTTACCTGCGCCAAATAAGTCGCCTACTACGTTCATGCCGTCCATTAACGGCCCTTCAATTACGTGAATAGGTTTAGCTGCTGCGGCGCGGCATTCTTCGGTATCTTCATCTATAAAGGTAGTAATACCTTTAACAAGCGCGTGCTCAAGGCGTTTTGCAACAGGCCATGTGCGCCACTCTAAATCTTCTACTCGCTCGGCTTGCGCCATACCCGAGTATTTTGGTGCAAGCTCTACTAAACGCTCGCCTGCGCCTGAGTCGGTGTTAAGTATTACGTCTGTAACGGCTTTACGTAGTTCTTCTGGTATATCATCGTAAACGGCTAGTTGCCCCGCATTTACAATACCCATGTCCATACCAGCTTGAATAGCGTGATATAAAAACACCGAGTGAATGGCTTCACGTACGGGGTTATTACCCCTAAACGAAAACGATACATTTGATACACCGCCCGACACTTTACAGTGCGGCAAATTTTGCTTAATACGGCGAGTGCCTTCAATAAATTCTACGGCGTAGTTATCGTGCTCTTCTATACCGGTGGCTACGGCAAATATATTAGGGTCGAATATAATATCTTCTGGCGCAAAGCCAATGTCTTCTACCAATATTTTATAACTGCGCGCACATATTGCGAACTTACGGTCTGCCGTGTCGGCTTGCCCGTCGGTATCAAACGCCATTACAACAGCGGCTGCACCAAAGCGTTTTATTATTTTAGCTTGGCGAATAAACGGCTCTTCACCCTCTTTTAGCGATATTGAGTTAACAATTGCCTTGCCTTGAATACACTTTAAGCCTGCTTCTATTACTTCCCATTTTGAGGAGTCGACCATAATTGGTACGCGAGAAATATCAGGCTCTGAGGCTATTAAGTTTAAAAACTTAACCATGGCGGCTTTTGAGTCCAACATGGCTTCGTCCATGTTTATATCAATAACCTGTGCGCCATTTTCTACTTGTTCGCGTGCCACTGTTAGCGCGGCTTCAAAGTCTTCTTCCATGATTAAACGTTTAAACATGGCAGAACCCGTTACATTGGTACGTTCGCCGACATTAGTAAATACTGCTATTTGTTGGGTCATGCTGGCTCCTTAATTTAAGTTACAGGCTTCAAGGCCTGATAAACGCATGCGTACTTCAAGCTCTGGTAGTTGGCGTGGTTTAACGCCCGCTAAACCTTTTGCAAAAGCGCGAATATGCGCAGGCGTGGTGCCACAGCATCCGCCTACTATATTAATAAAGCCCGATTTACCCCAATCGATAATTTCGGTTGCCATATCGCCCGCTTCTAAGTCGTATTCACCAAACTCATTGGGTAAGCCCGCATTAGGGTGTACCGATGTAAAGGTTTCGCACACGCGCGACAACTCTTCTACATATTGGCGCAGTAAATCAGGACCAAGCGCGCAGTTTAAACCAATCGAAATAGGCTTAATATGGCGAACAGAGTTATAAAATGCTTCAGTTGTTTGTCCCGAAAGCGTACGACCAGAGGCGTCGGTAATAGTCCCCGAGATCATAACTGGTAATGTGCGCCCTGCTTGCTCAAAGGCTTCTTCTACGCCAAACGAGGCCGCTTTTGCGTTAAGGGTGTCGAATATAGTTTCGATTAGTATTAAATCGGCGCCGCCCTCCATTAATGCAAGTGTTGATTCAATATACGCAGCAACCAGCTTATCAAAGGTGACATTTCGGTAACCCGGATCGTTTACGTCTGGCGAAATTGAACACGTTTTAGCTGTCGGCCCTAAAACACCGGCTACATAGCGCGGTTTTTCTGGCGTTTTAGCCGTAAATTCATCACAAATGGCGCGTGCTAATTTAGCCGACTCTAGATTTATTTCACGACTTAGGTTTGCCATGTCGTAATCTTCCATCGAAATAGTGGTCGAGTTAAACGTATTGGTTTCGATAATATCGGCGCCCGCTGATAAAAAACCACGATGAATATCAGTGATTAAATCGGGCTTGGTTAGGCTTAATAAATCGTTATTGCCTTTAATTAATACATGCCAGTCTTTAAAACGCTCTCCGCGATAGTCTTCTTCTTCTAGCTTATGATCTTGGATCATGGTGCCCATAGCGCCATCTAAAATTAAAATGCGTTCTTTTAATGCGGCGCTTATTTCGGCTTGCTTATTATTTGTAGGAGCGTTATTCGGCATAGTTGTTAGTCCTCACGTCTTGGCTAACTAAATTAATATCATACGGTGTGGTTTGGTACACGTAGTAATTTAACCAGTTCGAAAAAAGTAAAAAAGCATGGCTTTGCCACGTTTTTGAAGGTTGTTTAGTTGCATCGTCATCCGGAAAGTAATTTTCGGGCTTTGGTGCATTAGGGCTTTTTTTACAATCGCGCTCGTATTCTGCTTTTAGCGAGTCGGCGTCGTACTCTGGGTGGCCGGTTATAAACACTTGGCTACCCGATTTATTTTTAAGTAAGTAAGCCCCTACTCGCTCAGAACCTGCCAGTACAACTAGCTCATCACAGGCGTTTATTTTATTTATATCAATGTGGCCGTAGCGTGAGTGCGGTACCAAAAAGGTGTCGTCGAATCCGCGAGTCAGTGCGCCGTGATCAAAGTAACATTGGTGGGTAAATACGCCACACAGTTTGTCGTCTTTTAAATCGCGCTTTAAATTGTAACGGTGATATAGCGCTGCATGTGCTGCCCAGCACGAAAATAACGTAGAGGTAACATGTTGCTCAGCCCAATCAATAATAACCTTTAGCTCATCCCAATACGCTACATCGTCGTATTCTAAATGCGCAAGTGGCGCGCCAGTTACTATTAATGCATCGTAATTGTTGTCTTTAACCTCAGAAAAATAACGGTAAAAGGTATCAAGGTGCTCTTCTGAATTACTGCTACTGCGGTGAGTGTCTAGGCGCAGTAGCTCTACGTTTACTTGCAAAGGCGAGTTGGCAAGCAAACGAATAAACTGAACTTCGGTTTCTACTTTATTAGGCATTAAATTTAAAATAGCCAAACGCATTGGGCGTATTTCTTGCGTTTTTGCACGTGTTTTTGGCATTACAAATACGTTTTCTTGACGTAAACGTGCAATTGCCGGCAACTCGTCTTTTACTGTAATTGGCATACTTTACTCCTGCTCATAAAAACCGAAAGTTAATTATGAACTGAAAGTAAAAAATATCAACCTCTAGATGTATAGATGTCTAAATGAAATTTATTCATTCTATTAAATTAGGATTTACCGAGGTGGTATGTATGAGGAAAAACGCCTCTATTATAAAATAACCTGCTTTAATATTTTGAAGTAGCGCTACTAAAAACGAGTAGCACATATACAGTTAAAAACGGTAAACCACAGATAAATTAAGTGCGTAAATATCGCCTTCATCTGTATCAAAATATTGGTATTCAGCGCTTAATTGCCAGCGTTGAGTTAACCTAAAGTCAACGCCAGTTCCGTACGTTACGCCGCCTTCGTCGTAGTTTTGCTCAGTTATTAACGTAGAATTTGTATCTGTACCAGTTATTGATTCTGCAAGGTTTTTTAAGTCGCCTTCATTGTAACTTAATTTATTTCTACCATAGCCACCAAATAAAAACACATCAGATCGAGATGAAATTGGATAATTAGCTTTTACAAATATACTTGTTTGCAAATCAAGGCTTGAATCGATTTCGCTCTTAATGAATTCTGAGCTAAGCGAACCGTCCTGTGGGTTCTGAGTGTAAACAATTCCGTTTAAAGGAGTTGACTCATCATTTAACCCAAAACCTATACGCCCTTCTAATGCAAAGTATCGCGAAAACTGATATCCAAACCGGCCGTAAAGCGTTGTAAACTGTATGCTATCACTCTCGTATACATCAATTTGCGTAGACCCTATCCCTATTCCTTGGTAATAACCATTTACATGGAGTATGTCTGCTTGGCTCGAAAATGAGTATAAACCTAAAAGTAATGCCCCTAACTTTGTAACTATTTTCATGTTCATTCCTTTAAATCTTTGTAATATTTAATAATATGATGTCTAACAACAAACTAAGTGTGGCCTGCCTATATAACTTGCTTATACTTTACAGCTTGTAAATATACTGTACCACTTTTGTTAAAAATGGAATGTATTTGAACAATATAAAACAATAGATTACAGAATTTTACATAATAGAAATCCTGTAATAGTAGTGTTTTAAACGAGCAATCAAAACAAAGTACCGCTTAGGTAAGCGTATTGTTCTATACAGCATTCGTTGACTGTTTCACCCGTCAGCCACTACAATACAACATTGAAATTTTTATTATTATTTGAAGGCTTTCCTCCATGGTTTTACCTGATAAATTTATATTCTCGATGAGTCGAGTATCTAAGGTTGTGCCACCTAAGCGCACTATCTTAAAAGATATTTCGTTACACTTTTTTCCTGGCGCTAAAATTGGTGTGCTTGGTTTAAACGGTTCTGGTAAATCTACGTTACTACGTATTATGGCCGGTGTTGACCAAGATTTTGAAGGTGATGCACATCCTCAGCCTGGTACAAAAATTGGTTATTTACCGCAAGAGCCTGTTTTAGACGAAAGCAAAACAGTTCGTGAAATTGTTGAAGAAGCTGTTGGCGAAGTTAAACACGCACTTAAACGTCTTGACGAAGTGTATAACGAATACGCCATGGAAGACGCTGACTTTGATGCACTTGCAAAAGAACAAGGCGAGCTTGAAGCTGTTATTCAGGCGCACGATGGTCATAACATCGACAACGTTTTAGAACGCGCAGCTGATGCACTTCGCCTGCCAGAGTGGGATGCTAAAATTGAGCACCTTTCAGGTGGTGAGCGTCGTCGTGTTGCTATATGTCGATTATTGCTTGAAAAACCAGACATGCTTATTCTCGATGAACCAACTAACCACTTGGATGCTGAGTCGGTTGCATGGTTAGAGCGCTTCTTACACGATTACGAAGGCACTGTTGTGGCGGTAACGCATGACCGTTACTTCCTTGATAATGTAGCGGGTTGGATATTGGAGCTTGACCGTGGTGAAGGTATTCCATGGGAAGGTAACTACTCTTCTTGGCTTGAACAAAAAGATGCGCGCTTACAGCAAGAACAAAAATCTGAAAAAGCACGTCAAAAATCAATTGCACAAGAACTTGAATGGGTTCGTTCAAATCCTAAAGGTCGTCAAGCTAAGTCAAAAGCACGTATGGCTCAGTTTACTGAAATGCAGCAGTCTGATTACCAAAAACGTAACGAAACTAACGAGATGTTTATTCCACCTGGCCCGCGTTTAGGCGACCAAGTACTTGAAGTAACAAATCTTCGTAAGAGTTTTGGCGATCGCGTTTTAATTGACGATTTAAGCTTTAGTATGCCAAAAGGTGCCATTGTGGGCATTATTGGTGCTAATGGCGCGGGTAAATCAACGCTGTTTAAAATGATCAGTGGTGAGCAAAAGCAAGACAGCGGTAGCATTACCGTTGGCGAAAGCGTACACCTTGCTACTGTTGATCAGTTCCGCGACGGTATGGACGAAAGCAAAACTGTTTTCCAAGAAATATCAGACGGCCAAGACGTACTAAAAATTGGTAACTTTGAGTTCCAAAGCCGTGCGTATGTAAGTCGCTTTAACTTTAAAGGTAACGATCAGCAAAAGTTTGTTAAAGACCTATCAGGTGGTGAGCGTAACCGTTTACACCTTGCTAAGTTATTAAAAGCTGGCGGCAATGTGTTACTACTCGATGAGCCAACCAATGACTTGGACGTTGAAACACTACGTGCACTAGAGAACGCTATTTTAGAGTTTCCTGGTTGTGTAATGTGTATCTCGCATGACCGTTGGTTCCTTGACCGTATTGCTACGCACATTTTAGATTACCGCGACGAAGGTCAAATTAACTTCTTTGATGGTAACTATACTGAATACGAAGAGTGGCTTAAAAAGACACTAGGTGCAGCAGCAACTGAACCTAAACGTATTAAGTACAAAAAAATTGGTTAATATTTACTGTAGCTAATTTATTACAGTAATACTAAGCCCTGCATTTATGCGGGGCTTTTTTATGCCACCAGCATTACAGGAGCATATCCTGCTAGCATGTAGAGAATTACCCGCTATGCTTAATTTATTATAAAAACAGTAAGGCTAAATTAGGTTATGCAAAATCGTCGTCAGTTTTCTCGTGTTTTATTTTCAACCGATGCACAAGTGATTTTTAATGATCACCAATACCCATGTAAATTACTTGATGTATCTTTGCATGGCGCATTAATCACTAAATGTGATGCTTTTATTGGCAACCAAAATAGCCAAGCTGTTCTGCGTTTTTCGCTGCCTCAAAGCGAAATAGAAATAAAAATGGAGGTTGTGGTGTGCCATATAGAAGCAGATCATATTGGTTTAAAATGCCACCATATTGATATAGACAGCATTACTTATTTAAAGCGTTTAATAGAGCTAAACTTAGCTGATGACGAACTATTACATCGCGAACTCGCTATGTTGATTCACGACACGCAAGAATAGACTCATTTGGATTAGTTGATTACCATAGTGCAAACTTTTTAACTTGTGCAAACATGACTTTAAATCCACATTTACCTTTGGTGTATCACCCTAACTACTCGTTTAATTTCGATCCAAAGCATCGTTTTGCAATGAGTAAGTTTGCACATTTATATCAGCATGTTGCAGAGCTTGGTTTGATTGGCGATAACCTGGTTGAGCCAATATTAGGCACGCCAGAGCCACTTGAGCTAATACACTGCGAAAATTACATACACGATTTGTGGAATAACCGCTTAGATGAAAAAGCAATGCGTCGCATTGGCCTACCTTGGTCAAAAGAGCTTATGGCACGTACCTTTACAGCTCCTCAAGGTACTTTGCAAACAGCTCGTTTAGCACTTAAACATGGTATAGCGTGCCACTTAGCCGGTGGTACACACCATGCGCATACTGATTTTGGCTCAGGCTACTGCATGGTTAATGATTTAGCCTTTACCACGCAAACTTTAATTGAATCGGGTGAAGTAACTAACGTACTTATTTTTGATTTAGACGTGCACCAAGGTGATGGCACAGCCGCAATGTTAGAGCATCAAGCATACGCTTATACTTGTTCTATCCATTGTGAAAAAAACTTCCCCTTTAGAAAGTCCGCTAGCGATTTAGATATTGGCTTAGCCGATAATATGAAAGACGACGAATACCTTGCCGTAGTTGACGACACCTTGAGTTATTTACTTAAAGAGCTAAACCCAAGCTTGGTACTTTACGATGCTGGCGTTGATATTTGGCAAGGCGATGGCTTGGGTAAATTAGATATAAGCTGGGATGGCATAGTTAAGCGCGACCATTTAGTGCTAAAACGCTGCCTTGAACACAACACACCCGTTGCTACAGTAATAGGTGGTGGCTATGATAAAGACCATCTTCGCCTCGCTAAACGCCATGCTATTGTTGTTGAGCAAGCCGCTCGCTTTTAGTTTGAAATAAAAATGTTAAATTCTCGTTCTTATTTAATATGTAAAATAAGAACGAACATATTATGAAACAACTATTTATTGCCATCGCACTAATTTTTATAAGCTTTACAAGCCATTCGCAAGAAACATACCCTAAGCTACCTACATTAAATTTACAAATGGCTGATGGGTCTGCACTCAATACTCAAGATTTATTAGGTCAACCTTACGTTTTACACTTTTGGGCAACGTGGTGTCCGTACTGTAAAAAGCTGCAGCCAGCACTTCAAAAAATTGATGATATGGGCTTAAAAGTTATTGCCGTGAGCTTTAAAGAAGATGACGATGCTACTCCCGCTAAAGCGCTTAGCGATAGAGGTTATACTTTTAAAACAGCCGTAAAAGCCGATGCAATAGCACAGCAATTAGGTATACGAGGCACACCTACTACATTGTTTGTAAATAAGAAGGCAATGTAATTTGGCTGACTAATACGTCAAACCCAGAGGACGCAAACCTACATTTAAAGGCACGAACATTGTTGCACTCCATATCTGAGTAATAATATAGGTCTAAATTTAGTTTAAAAATATAAGTAATATAAACTTTATACTACAATTTAAGCTCATAAATTAATTGAGATTATAATGCGCCTACTACTTACTTTATTACTAATCACTTTAAGTGGCTTTGCCGCAGCTAAAGAAGAAAAAGCAGAACTTCCACCGGTAGACCCCGCTTACAATGCTGAGCATCCTATGGCTTTGGTTAATCAAGGCTCGTCTATTATTGCAATGAATTTACCCACCTATAATTTACCCAATGATGTGCAAGTTGTTTATAAAATAGGAAACCCCGATGTTCCATTTTTAGGCTTTGTTAGAAATGCCGAGTTAATCACCGTAAAGCCACAAGCGTTTAATATTCAGCATTTAATGCGTGGTGAAGAAATTACGATTATTGCCGATATTTACGAGGGTGATTATCAACAAGGTGGTAGTTTAATTTATTCAAAAAAAGAGTTGGTCTTGAGTAAGCAGCTGTATGCCAGAGAACTAAAAGATTTAAGTGAATCATCGCAATGGCAAGACTACGACATGATTACACTAAGCGGCACTGAGCGTATTTATATTCATAAAATTCAAAAAGCACCGAGCTATAACCATCTTATTTTTGTCGATTTAGTTAATGCGTGTATGCAAAAGCTTCGTACCTCAAAACGTGTCCCAGCTGAAAATGAGCTTACTTATAAATTTATTAATTGCGGCACCCTTAAACCACTTTATTACAATGCTGATGATTTTATGAAATAGTCATTTATATTCAGTTATTAGTTTGAGCCCTTGCTTCATTGCCTCAACTGATTGTCCTGCAAAGCCTAAGCGAACATAACTATATTGCTTAGGCATTAAACTTCTCACTGAATCAGCAAAGTAAAACTCATATTCTGCTTGTAAATATACGCTTTTACTTTGCATTGCTTGTTTTATATTACTCGTATTTTTATTTAAGTTAACCCACATTGCCATGCCGCCATCTGGCTTTTTATACTCTATTGGTAACCCCTGTGATTGCAGCAACGCCAACGTGTTGTCCATTGCTTCATAACGTTGTTTATAGTGTTTAGTCATGCGCTTTAAGTGTCGCTCAAATCCACCTTCTTGCATAAAGTGCGCAACGGCTAGCTGCATAACCACATCATTTTTATGATTCATTAACTGCTTCCATGCGGTTAACTGTGCTAATACTTCAGGAGCTGCACAAATGTAGCCAATTCTAGCGCCTGAGAACATGATTTTAGAAAATGTAGATAAGTAAATAATAATCCCAGCGGGATCGTCCCCAGCCATAGGCTGTAATGGCTGACAGCGATAATGAAACTCGTGATCGTAATCATCCTCTACAATCATTACGCCATACTCATAACATAATTGATAAATTTGCATGCGCCGTGTAGGCGAAAGCGTAACGGTAGTTGGGTATTGATGTAGCGGGGTTAAGTAGAGCATTTTTATTGGATATCGTTTAAGTTGCGCTTTTAAATCATCAACACATAAACCATATTCATCTTGTTTTATATCTATTAATTGCGCGCCACAAGCAGCAAACGCTTTACGTGCTGGCGGATAGCCTAAAGTTTCAACGGCTACGAAGTCATCTTTACTTATAAATGCCTTTGAAATTAAAAATAAAGCTTCTTGTGAGCCATTACATACAAGTAAGTCTGATACTTTTAAACTTCTAGTTTTATGTAAGTAATCACTTATCTGAGTTTTTAGCTCACTCACTCCAGCTATATCGCCATAATGAAGTTTACTGGTATCTAAATGATTAAATATATGACTTACAGAGCGTTTAAATTCTTTATAGGGAAAGCTATTTAAATCAGGAAGTCCACCTGCGAAATTATATACGTAGTCTTTTAAATTCATTGCCAGAGCAGGCACGGCTAACTCTGTAGCAAATTTATAAGGTTTTGGTGTTAAAACTGGCGTGTGCTCACAGTTAACACTGCTTTGAATTGGAAGTGTTTGAGTGACGCTATACCCAGAGCGTTCATGGGACTCTAGCCATCCTTCGGCTACTAATAACTGCAATGCGTTCATTATTGTATGACGGTTTAACTGATACGTTTGCGCCATAACTCGAGCAGAACTTAGTTTTGTACCAGGTGCAATATCTCCCTTTACGATAGAACCGCGCAGAGCATCTGCAACTTGTAAGTACTTAGCTTTGTTTGAGTTATTAAATTCAATATTAAGCGGTTGCATGTTATTCCTTTAAAACTGGTATAGCTAAAAAGCCAATTCTGGTTGTTTTTACCAAACCAAATAAGCGTACATTTGTTGCTCGTAAATAGCAAAGCTTAGAGGCAACATGTTTACTCAACAGATACATAAAACAAATAAGGTCATATTAGAGCCATTAAATTATGAGCATTTAAAAGGCTTATATAAAGCTGGGCAACATCCAAAAATATGGGAATGGGTATTAAGCAACTATACAAAAACACCCGAACAGTTAAAGGAATGGTTTACTACAAGTGCACAATTTAATAAAAAAGAACAAATTGTATTTGCCATAATAGACATAGCCAGCAAAGAGGTTGCAGGCACTACACGACTATTTAGATTAGATGCACATAACTTAAGTGCTGAAATTGGTCATACATTTATAAGCAATCACTGGCAGCAAACTTATATTAATACTCACACTAAATATTTACTGCTTAGCTATGCTTTTGACGCGTTGAATTTAGTGCGAATAACATTTAATACTCACGAACAAAATCAAAAATCTCGAAATGCAATTACTCGACTAGGAGCCCTATTTGAAGGTATAGCTTATAAAGACAGGCTCCTTAGTGATGGGAGTTACAGAAGCACTGCAAAATTTAGCATTATTGACGAGCATTGGCAGAGTATTAAATTACAGTTAGAGGAGAAGCTTTAATGTACCCACCAATACATTTTCAAGAACATAATATTGAACGTTTGCAGACATTAGTTGAGCAATTCCCTCTAGCGAGTATTTTAATGCCCTGTTCGCAAAGTGACTTAAATAATATATGCCAAGTACCTGTATTATATGAGTCCTCACGTAATGTATTTATGGCTCACGTAGCAAAACATAACCCGCTAGCGCAATGTGATAAACAGTCAGTAAAATTACTATTTAGTGGCGATAACTGTTATCTATCTCCCTCGTATAGTAATAATAAAACACTGCCGAGCTGGCTTTATTCATCAGTACAAGTAACTGCAAATGTGAATATTATTGAAAGCGATAATGAGAAAGACAAAATAATGCGGCAATTAACGAGCCATTTTGAGCAAGGCTTTACGCCAATGTGGAAGATTACTGACGTGCCCAAAAGCAATCGCCAAGCAATGTATCTACAATTAAGCTTTATAGAATTTACTCCCACTCATTGGAGTGGAAACTTTAAGCTAAGCCAAAATAAATCACCTGAGGTAAGAGCACGCATAAAACAAAGCCTAAAACTTGCCAATAAGCGCTCTATTGCAAAACTATTTTAGGCATAAAAAAAGGCTCTTTCGAGCCTTTGGATTAACTTTGGAATAGTCAAAAATTTTAAATTAGGTCAGCGTTAATAGCTGTGGAGCAACGCTATGATAATCAACAGCCATAGCAATACTTAACGCTGTAATATTAATAATTGAAAATGCGAACACTTTACGTGCCCAACTGCTCATATCAATATTACGACGATAACCACGCAGCGCCATTAGCAACCACCAAAAGCTGGTAATACAAGCAACAGCCATAAAAGCAGCACCTGTGTAGCCAGTAATTGGCAGTAACATCACCACTAATGCGTATACAGCGATGTAAAGTACAATGTGGCGTTTTGCTTTGTCGATACCTTGCGCTACAGGTAATACTGGAATACCTGCAGCTTGGTAGTCTTTAAAGCGAAAAATAGCGATAGCATAAGAGTGCGGCATTTGCCACAAGCTAAACATAACTAGCAGTATTAACGCGCCCATATCGAACTGCCCTGTTACGGCGCAGTAACCTACTACTGGCGGTACAGCGCCAGAAAGGCTGCCAACAAAAGTGCCATATACTGAGTTACGTTTCATGTAGAGGCTATAAACCCCTACATAAATTACGTAGCCAAAGGCTGCAAAAAATACCGCGGCTTGAGTGGTATAGGCGATAAGTAAACCAAAGCCAATAACGCCCAATAAAACACCGTGGCTAAGTGCAGCAAAGGCCGACATTTCGCCTGTTACTGTTACCCGCGTACGAGTACGTGCCATGGCTACGTCTATGTCTCTATCTATAACATTGTTGATAGCACAACCTGATGCAACCACTAGCGACAAACCAATTAATGTGGCAATCATTAACCATGGATCTATATCACCGCGCGAGGCAAGTAAAAACCCACCCGCTACGCTGATCAAATTGCCCATAATAATACCCGGCTTTGTCACTGATAAATAACGACGAAACATCTTCAACTCCTAGTACATCATCATTGCGTTAGATTCATAAATGATCCAAACAGATAACCCAACAACCATTACGATGATCAGAGCACTGAATAGGAATGAGAAAGTACTTGCACGGCCATTTTCGGTGGTAAAATTAAGGTGTAAAAAGTACTTTAAATGCACCCAAATTTGTACGATTGCAAAAGTAACAATGCTCCAAAGCGTTGTTGCTTTTGAGAAGTCACCTTCCATAACCATATAAAACGGTATAGCAGTTAAAATTACCGATAGCACAAAGCCAATTAAGTAAGTTTTAACACTTCCATGAGATTCATCATGATGATCACTTTGCGCTTGTTTTAACGCATGCGTTTCGCTGTGGCTCATTACATTGCTCCCATCAAATAAACAACGGTAAATACACAAATCCAAACAATGTCTAAGAAGTGCCAAAATAGGCTTAAGCAGCTTAAACGCGTTACGGTTGCTTTGCCTAGACCACGTTTAGCAACTTCAAT
Organism: Pseudoalteromonas sp. NZS71; assembly: GCF_015864715.1. Classification (NCBI taxonomy): domain Bacteria; kingdom Pseudomonadati; phylum Pseudomonadota; class Gammaproteobacteria; order Alteromonadales; family Pseudoalteromonadaceae; genus Pseudoalteromonas; species Pseudoalteromonas sp. NZS71. Next base: position 63,020 of record NZ_JADYWS010000020.1, read on the forward strand.
CATCATTATGGTCATCCAAATTAGTCCAGCCGTTACATGTAATCCATGTAAGCCAACTAATGAGAAAAACGATGTTAAAAAGGCACTTTGTTGTGGGCCATTACCGTGCACAATTAGGTGATGAAATTCGTATACTTCCATACCAATAAACACAGCACCTAAACAAAACGTAACAAATAACCAAGTAAGTGTTAGTGCCTTTTTTTGCCCTTGAGCGGCAATCATGGCAAAGCCAAAGGTAATACTACTAATAAGTAGTGCAGCAGTTTCTACTGCTACAAAGTCGAGTTCAAAAATATCTTTACCCGATACACCACCGGCTGTGTTCATAAAGAGCACAGCGTAAGTGGCAAAAAACGAGGCAAACAATAGGCAATCGGTCATTAGGTATAACCAAAAACCGAATATGGTGTCACCCGATGTATCGTGATGATCATGCACGTGGGCATGATCATCGTGCGATACTGATTCTAAATTTGCAGAAAGTGTACTCACGCTTTTAGCTCCTTAATGCCACTTGAATTATACGCAGCTTCAGTGCGTGCAATTTCATCAGGTTGAATATAGTAATCAACATCGCTGGTGTAACAACGTTTGATAAAGATGGCAATTGCGCCGACTAGCCCAACAACAGCTAACCACCAAATATGCCAAATCATTGCAAAACAGAATACTGTTAAGCTTGCTGCCATTAACACGCCAGCTGATGTGTTTTTAGGCATATGAATAGGGCTATAGTTTGCTTTATCTTGGTATGCTTGGCCTTTTTCTTTCATGTCGGTCCATGCATCAATATCATCGATGTGTGGAATTGTTGCAAAGTTATAAATTTGCGGAGGTGAACTTGTAGCCCACTCAAGTGTATGGCCGTTCCATGGATCGCCTGTTGTATCGTCAAGCGCTTCACGGTCTCTAAAGCTCACATATAATTGAATTACTTGGCTAACAATACCAAACATAATAATTACAGCACCGCCTGCGGCAATGTATAACCAAATGTTCCAATCTGGGTTGTTAGTGTGGTTTAAACGACGTGTCATACCTAAGAAACCAAGTACGTACAACGGCATAAATGCAACGAAGAAACCGATAATCCAACACCAGAATGATGCTTTGCCCCATTTTTCGTTAAGTTTAAAGCCCATTGCTTTAGGGAACCAAAATACAAAACCAGCAAGGTAGCCAAATACAGCACCACCAATAATGGTGTTATGAAAATGTGCAATTAAGAATAAGCTGTTATGCAGTACGTAATCGGCACCAGGAATAGCAAGTAATACACCGGTCATACCGCCTACGGTAAAGGTAACCATAAAGCCAAGTGTCCAAAGTACCGGTACGCTAATACGTAAGCGACCTCGGTAAATGGTAAATAACCAGTTAAACAACTTAACCCCAGTTGGTACAGCAATAACCATGGTCATTACCCCAAAGAACGCGTTAACGTTAGCACTCGACCCCATCGTAAAGAAGTGATGTAACCAAACAATAAAGCCTAAAATTGAGATTGCACCGCTGGCGTAAACCATCGATTTGTAACCAAATAAACGTTTACCGGCAAAGGTAGAAATAATTTCAGAGAAAATACCAAACGCTGGTAATACTAATATGTATACCTCAGGATGACCCCATGCCCAAAACAGGTTGATGTACATCATGGCGTTACCGCCCAATTCATTGGTAAAGAAGTGGAAATCGAGATAACGGTCAAGCGTTAGCATTGCAAGTACAGCAGTTAAAATTGGGAATGATGCTGCAATTAAAATGTTTGCCCACGTACATGTCCATGTGAAAATTGGCATTTTCATTAGGGTCATACCTGGTGCACGCATTTTAAACACGGTTGCTAAAAAGTTTACTGCTGTTAGAAGTGTACCGAGCCCGGATATTTGCAAGGCCCAAATATAATAATCTACCCCCACCCCAGGGCTAAAGGTCAACTCCGAAAGCGGTGGATAGGCCACCCAACCTGTTTTAGCAAACTCACCAAACACTAGCGACATATTAATTAAAATGGCACCGCTGGCTGTAAACCAAAAGCTTAAGTTATTTAAAAATGGGAATGCAACATCGCGAGCACCAATTTGCAGTGGTAAAACAATGTTCATTAAACCAATCATAAATGGCATAGCCATAAATATGATCATAATTACGCCGTGGGCAGTAAATATTTGGTCGTAGTGTTCAGGTGGTAAATAACCGGGCGCACCACTGGTAGCAAGCGCTAACTGAGCACGCATCATAATGGCATCAGAAAAACCACGGAACAGCATTATTAGTGCTAAAAGAATATACATTACGCCTAAGCGTTTATGATCAACAGACGTGATCCAGTCGCGCCAAAGCACGCCCCATTTTTTATACTTTGTAATAAGCCCGGCAATAATAAGCCCAGCTATCGCAATAACCGACATCGTGAACACAAGAATTGGCTCATGAAACGGAATTGCGTCTATTGTTAGTTTACCTAATAACGACATTATTATTCCTCGCCCTGGCTGTGAGATGATGGCATTGAGTGTTCATCCATTGCTTGATGCTTCTTACTCATTTGCCCATGTTCGCCCATTGCATGTTGCTTTTTGTTCATATCGCCATGTGCCTGCATGTATTTCATAACGATGGTATGAAATAAGCCGTCATCAACTTTACCGTAATAAGCAACTGGGTTATTTTCGCTTGCTTTTGCAAGTTCAACATAATTTGCATGAGTAAGATTATTAGCGCTTGAATTCGCTTTTACATCACTCACCCACTTATCAAAACCAGCTTGAGTAGGTGTAGCAATGGCATTAAACTTCATACCAGTAAAGCCTGCACCACTGTAATTTGCCGAAAAGCCTTTAAATGTACCTGGCTCATTAGCAATTAAGTGAAGCTTGGTTTCCATACCGGCCATTGAGTATATTTGACTACCCAATTGCGGAATAAAAAATGAATTCATTGTGCTCTCTGAAGTGATTTTATATTCAACAGGTACATTAGCCGGAAACACTAATTCATTAACCGTAGCAATACCTTGCTCAGGATAAATAAATAGCCACTTCCAGTTTAATGAAACCACTTCAACAGTAAGATGCTTACCTTTACCTTCAATTGGTTTGTAAGGGTCTAGCTCTTGGGTAGACACCCAGGTAATAACACCTAAAATAATCACAATAACAATAGGGACAGCCCAAACTGCGGCTTCAATTTTATTTGAATGAGCCCATTTTGGAGCGTAAATTTCATGAGTTTGCGTGTTTCTATATTTCCATGCGAAATACAAAGTCATCACAATAACGGGAACGACTACAAGCAACATAAGCACGGTTGCGATGATGATTAAATTTTTCTCATCTATGCCTATCTGCCCTTTTGGATCGAGTATCCCGCCTTTACAGCCTGACAACGCCAGCACTGTACTAGCTAAAGCAATATTACAAAGGTTACGAATTAACAAGGGAGTATCCTACAAACCTAAAAGTTCTAATTTGCTGCTTTAAATAAAAAACAAAGCAACGATTTTTCGGTAAAAACCCAAGTTAACTGGAATTAAATTATAAAAAATAAGGGGGCTATTCAAAACCTAAAGCTCATGCCAATAATGACCTAGCAACAAACCCAGCTTTCTAAACGCATTTATATAACGTAATAAAAGTTAACTTGGGTGAGTGGTGGTTGGCTGAAATGTGTTTAAAAAACACTGAGCTACTTTGTTTTAGCTAACCTTAATTATTTACAGCAAGAACAAATAATTAAAACCAGCAACAAAATGCAGCCTTACAGACAACCTGTAAAGCTAGGTGGAGCACGACAACCGTGTGCAACTTGCACTGGCTGAAGAACTTTAGCCTCGCTAAAAGCAAAGGCTGCTTTACGGAGGATAATTCCAGCACGACGCGCTGGAAAAATATGGAACAATAGCCAGCAAAGGCCAATAAGTAACTGACTTGATATGATCGGATGAGCTAAAAATTGCACAATAGTAAGTAACAGCGGCTCTACAATAAACCCATCACTTAATAGCGCTTCAAGCTTGAAGGCATCCTCTAGTGCACCACTTAGCAACATTACAGTATTAAACACTAATAAAGTTATAGCTACACACACGCCCTTGCCTGCTTTATTCAAGCGCTCACACGTCTGCGGCTCGCCAGAGGCAAGATCCGTATTTGTATGATGCAAAGAAAGTGTGTTCAAAAACATTAACCTACTAAAATGACTATAACAAAATTAGAGGAATACAGTTTGCAATGGAAAAATTTAAAAAACATTGCTGTTGTAAGCCCTAAAACCAGGTGCTAAATACAATCAAATCCAGCTAGCACATATTTACCTAGCGAAAATTGATCCGTATCAATCAAACTTTCAAAACTTACTGAAAGTTCGAACGTGAGTATAACAAAGAGAATTTTCTGTTCAACTAAAAATCAATTAATTTGAGTTAATCTTTCGAAGCTATTTTGTTAATAAAAAATAACAACTTAAATAACAATGAGTTGGCTTGAATTAAAAATGATTTAAAGCAGAATATTTAATAAAACTATAGGTTTTTTGGAAGGAATAATAATTGTGTGGCACAAATAAAAACAGCTCAAATTCAGTCACCACCGAAATTGAGCCGCCTTTCACACTGACAACATCTTCACACACAATATAAAGATTCTTGGTTTACATTACGTGGCATTGAAAGGAAATAAAAACAACTCAAACTCTTTTCTGTAGAAGTGAATCCACCGAATTTGAGTTGCCTTTTACACTGACAACATCTTCACACACAATATAAAGATTCTTGGTTTACACTGCGTGGCAATTGCAAGGAAATAAAAACAGCTCAAATTCAGTCACCACCGAAATTGAGCCGCCTTTCACACTGACAACATCTTCACACACAATATAAAGATTCTTTTAAGCGAGGCTAACTTGCCTCAAGCTTATGACGAGAGCCTTGCTCTGTGTCTATGGTTAAACTTTAGAGTGTTAGCTCCAATTTGACAAACGAGAAAAATAAACCTAATAGGTGAAAAAAACTAAACTATAGACGTTTGTCTAATACATTAAGATTGGATTACTTTAGAAGCTATCGAGTTAAGCAGTTTTACAGACACAAAAAAAGCGCTATAAAGCGCTTTTTAATATTTAAGGCGGGCTTAAATAATTTGGTTTTCTTTCCAGGCTTGCTCTTTTGCTAAACGGTTTTTGCGTTTATCACATGGATCATCGCAATCACAGGCTTTATCAATACCAACCGAACCTAAACCACCACAGCTACTCGCCATAGATTTTTTTTGCACGATCATACCAACGGCCATAGCCGAAACTATCAAAATTAGTAAGCCAAAAGTAAGAAGAAAAAGTGACATTGCTTAGCCCCTATTGATCAGCAATTAATTAAACTCAAAAATTTTTGAGCGACTGCTATTATATACCCAAATAACGCGAAAATAAACAAGCCAGCACCATACTACAAATAAGGTTTAAATGCAGGGCTTGAATAAGTAACTAAACCCTTATTTGATTTACCTATTAAGTATACCGGTAAATCGTGCTGCTGAGCGTATGCTTGCGCTTTTTCCATACCCATCACAGTAAGTGCAGTCGCTAAACCATCTGCCGTCATAGCGCTTGGATGAAGCACAGTTACCGACACTAAGTCGTGCTTAATAGGCATGCCGGTCACGGGATCAATTAAATGAGTATAGATCTCGCCATCCATTTTATAAAAAATACGGTAATCACCCGACGTAGCAATACCATTTGTACCTGGCGATAAAACACGATGTACTTTACGCTCACCTGGCGCTGCATCTGGTTGCTCAATCGCAATTTTCCAATCCTGATTATTTGGCTTTTCACCTGCTATACGCAGCTCTCCACCAATCTCAACCATGTAATTGGTAATACTGTGGCTTTCTAATAACTGCGCTACTTTATCAATACCATAGCCTTTAGCCGTTGCCGAAAACGAAAGCTCTAACCCATTAACTGTTTTAGACAGTCCTTGCTCATCTAAAATAAGTTTATCAATACCTATTTTTTCGACCATAGTTGCAAGCTCTTCATCACTTGGGCGATTGGTTGGTTTTTTATCAGGACCAAAGCCCCATAAATCAATTAAAGGCCCCATAGTGACATCGAGTGTTTTAGTTGATTCGCCTAAGCGAATAGACTCGCTGATAACAGCCCTAAAATCTTCGCTAATTGGCATAACTTGATTTGCTGGTAATCTGTTAAATATATTTATTTCAGAGTCTTCTATGTAAGTAGACATAGACTGATTCACATCTTTTAAAACAGCGTCTATTTGCAGCTGTAATTGTGAAGCTGATAGCTGGCCCTGCTCATCGTAATATTTAATATGATAAGTGGTGCCCATAGTCTTACCTTCTAAAAAGGTTTCCCTCGACTCTGGTTTTTCGCCACACCCAGACAGTAATAAGGTCAGTGTGATTAGTAAAAAGGCCATTATGCCTTGTGAAGTACTTACTCGATTCATAACAGCTCTACTTAATAGATTGATAAAATTAAAGAATAAAAAAAGCCTCGTAACACAAGTGCTACGAGGCTGGTATTTTAACCAAAACTAAACTGTTTTGGTATTAGTGTTAGCCACCGAAGTCATCTAGTAAGATATTTTCGTCTTCAACACCTAAATCTTTAAGCATAGTAATAACTGCCGCGTTCATCATTGGAGGACCACACATGTAGTACTCACAATCTTCCGGCGCTTCGTGATCTTTAAGATAGTTCTCAAATAACACGTTATGGATAAAGCCAGTGTAGCCTTCCCAGTTATCTTCAGGTTGTGGATCTGAAAGTGCTGTATGCCATACGAAATTAGGATTTTCAGCGGCTAAGCCGTCAAAATCTTCTACGTAGAACATTTCACGTTCAGAACGTGCACCATACCAAAAGCTCATCTTACGTTTAGAGTTCAAACGTTTAAGTTGGTCAAAGATATGTGAACGCATTGGCGCCATACCAGCACCACCGCCAACAAAGATCATTTCTGCATCTGTGTCTTTAGCAAAGAACTCACCAAATGGACCTGAAATAGTTACCTTGTCGCCTTTTGTAAGTGACCAAATGTACGAAGACATTTTACCACATGGCAAGCTTAGGTTTCTTGGAGGCGGAGCAGCAATACGCACGTTAAGCATAATGATGCCTTCTTCTTCTGGGTAGTTAGCCATTGAGTATGCACGAATTGTTTCTTCGTCTACTTTTGACTCCAGGTCGAAGAAACCAAAATGATTCCAGTCGCCGCGATATTCTTCAGGAACATCGAAATCTGCATATTTAACATGGTGAGGTGGCGCTTCGATTTGGATGTAACCACCCGCACGGAAAGGCACTGACTCATCACCAGGGATTTGCAGTTTAAGTTCTTTAATGAAGGTTGCTTTGTTATCGTTAGAGATAACTTCACAGTCCCATTTTTTAACACCGAAAATTGACTCTTCAAGCTCAATTTCCATGTCGTTTTTAACATTTACCTGACACGCTAAACGACAGCCTTCACGGGCTTCACCTTTAGAAATGTGATCAAGCTCAGTTGGCAGGATATCACCACCACCTTCTTTAATGTGTACACGACATTGACCACAAGAGCCACCGCCACCACAAGCAGATGATACAAATATACCTGACTCAGATAATGCACTTAAAAGCTTATTACCTGCTGATGTAGTAATGGCTTTGTCTTTATCGCCATTAATACCGATGATGATGTCACCGCTTGCAACTAACTGAGATTTAGCACCAATGATCACTAAAACTAGTAGTACAACGATAGCGATAAAAACACCAACGCCTAAGAAAATCTGATAATCCATGATTTATCCTCGCTACCCTTTACAGTGAAATACCAGAGAATGACATAAAGCCAAGTCCCATTAAACCAACAGTGATGAAGGTAATACCTAAACCACGTAAGCCATCTGGTACGTCTGAATATTTCAGTTTCTCACGGATACCTGCAAGTAATGTAATTGCAAGCGCCCAACCAACACCAGCGCCTATACCATAGACAACAGACTCGCCGAAGTCATAGTTACGCTCAACCATGAAAGATACCGCACCAAATATTGCACAGTTAACTGTGATAAGTGGCAAGAAGATACCTAATGCGTTGTATAGTGCAGGGAAAAACTTATCCAATGCCATTTCAAGAATTTGCACAAGTGCTGCAATAACACCAATGAAAGTTAAGAAACGTAAAAAGCTAAGATCCGCATCTGGATAACCTAACCAAGTAAGTGAACCTGGTGCAAGTACCGCATGGTAAACCAAGTTGTTAACAGGTACAGAAATACCCAATACAACTATAACCGCTATACCTAGGCCAATTGATGTAGTTACTTTTTTAGATACTGCTAAAAAAGTACACATGCCTAAGAAGAATGACAACGCTAAGTTCTCAATAAAAACGGCTTTTACAAATAAACTAATATAATGTTCCACTATTTGCCCCTTACGCTTTAGCTTCTACTTGGTCTTTCTTATAAGTACGAAGTACCCATATGAATAAACCAATGATGAAGAATGCACTCGGTGGTAAGATCAATAGACCCATAGGCTGATACCAACCGCCATCTTGTACTAATGGGATAATATCAACACCGAATAGTGAACCCTTACCGAATAGCTCACGAATGAAACCAACAGTAAGTAGTACTACAGAGTAACCTAAGCCATTACCAATACCGTCAAGGAAAGACATAATTGGTGGCGACTTCATCGCATATGCTTCAGCACGACCCATTACAATACAGTTAGTAATAATTAGACCAACGAATACAGAAAGCTCTTTTGCCGTAGCGTAAGAGAATGCCTGTAATACTTGGTCAACAACGATTACCAACGATGCAATAATTGTCATTTGTACGATGATACGAACAGATGATGGGATCTGGTTACGAATAAGCGAGATAAAGAAGCTCGAAAATGCAGTTACTAATGTCAATGCGATTGACATGATTAACGCATTTTTTAAGCTAGACGTTACCGCTAGCGCAGAACAAATACCAAGTACTTGTAGTGCGATTGGGTTGTTAGCTAAAACCGGACCAAATAGGACCGCCTTCATTTCTTTAGTATCAGCCATTATTTCAATGCTCCTTTACGTACTTTCGCAAGGAAAGGGCCAAAGCCATTTTCGCCAGTCCAAAAGTCAACTGCATGATCAACACCGTTAGACGTTAATGTAGCACCTGAAAGACCATCGATCTTATGCTCATCATTGCCCGCAGTACCTTTAACAATTTGAATTGGAAGTTCTTTACCTTCCCATGTAGCAGTCCACTGTGGATTTTGGATTTCGCCACCTAGACCTGGGGTTTCATTATGCTTGTAAAAGATAATGCTCTTAACTGTTTCAGCGTCGCTTTCAAGCGAGATAAAACCGTACATTAAGCCCCATAAGCCGTAGCCTTGGATAGGAAGAATAATTGCATCAACTGAGCCATCTTCTTTTTTAGAGATATACACCGGCGACTCTTTAGTCACACGTTGAATACCAGCAATATCTTTAACGCCTTTCTCTTGAAGAGAAACACTTAGCGCTGCATCATATTTGCTTTTTTCAAAATCAAAAATTGTTGGGTCTGTATCTACAAACTCACCTGTAGTCATGTTTACAACGCGCGCTTCGATTTTTGCATCAAATGTTTCTAAAACATTTTCAACTTTATCGATACCCGCAGCAGCCAAGATATTGCTTTGAATATCTTTGTTTTTATTAGCTTGCTGTAAAGGACGAAGCTGTACAGAAGCAAACGATACAATGATTGCACACACTAAACATAGTGCTACAACAACTGATAACGTTTTACCGATTGATTCGTTATTACTAGACATTACGTGCCAACCTCCGCTTAATATTAGCCTGCACTACAAAGTGATCGAACAGTGGAGCGAATAAGTTAGCAAATAAGATTGCTAGCATCATACCTTCTGGGAAAGCAGGATTCACAACACGTATCATAACCACCATAAAGCCAATTAATAGACCATATGCCAATTTACCTTTGTCAGTAAATGCAGCTGATACAGGGTCAGTAGCCATAAAGAACATACCAAACGCAAAGCCACCTAGTACTAAATGCCAATACCAAGGCATTGCAAATACAGGGTTAGTTTCTGAGCCAACAGCATTTAGTAAAAATGCAGTTGCTACCATACCTAGGAATACACCTAGTACGATGCGCCAAGAAGCGATACGAACGTAAATTAAGAACAAACCACCTACTAACAATGCAAGTGTAGATGTTTCACCTACAGAACCTTGAATGAAACCGTAAAACGCATTCCACCATAATTCCATGTTTGCAAAGTCTAGTTGCCCGATGAAAGCTTGGCCTAGCATAGTTGCACCAGAGAAAGAATCTACTGCTGTCCATACTGTGTCACCCGAGATTTGAGCTGGGTATGCGAAAAATAAGAACGCACGACCGGCTAAAGCAGGGTTTAAGAAGTTACGGCCAGTACCACCAAAGATTTCTTTAGCGATTACTACACCAAACGTAATACCTAACGCAACTTGCCATAAAGGAATCGTTGCAGGCAAAATAAGTGCGAATAATACTGAAGTAACGAAGAAACCTTCGTTAATTTCATGCTTACGCACAGAAGCAAATATTACTTCCCAAAAGCCACCTACTGCAAATGTTACCGCGTAGATAGGTAGGAAGAAACATGCTCCATAGAACATCTTAGCGCCCCAGCCTGCATCAGCGGTTAATTCACCACCGAATAACTGGAACAAACCAACTTGCCACGTGTTTGCTAGTTCAAAACCTTGTGCTAAAGCACCTGCGGCCTGATGACCGATATTGAACATACCAAAAAACATAGCTGGGAACGTCGCCATCCACACTAAAATCATCATGCGTTTTAGGTCGATATTATCGCGTACGTGTGTCGCGCCTTTATTTACGTAGCCTGGTGTATAAAAAATAGTTGCAGCTGCTTCATACAGTGCATAAAACTTCTCATATTTACCACCGGCTTCAAAATTCGGCTCGATATCTTCTAGATATTTTTTTAAACCCATCTCTCTAGCCTTCCTTCTCGATCGTAGTTAAGCAATCGCGTAGGATAGAACCATACTCGTATTTGCCTGGACAAACGAAGGTACATAACGCTAAATCTTCTTCATCAAGTTCAAGCGCGCCCAATGAAATTGCACTGTCTAAATCGCGTGCAATTAAGTCACGTAACAATAGAGTAGGCAAAATATCTAGCGGCATTACGCGCTCGTAGCTACCAATTGGTACCATGGCACGTTTTGAACCACCTGTTGACGTTGTCATTTTAAATAAACGACTCGGCGCAAGGTGAGAAAGGAATGTACGCGTTACAGAGAATTTATCACTACCTGGTGCAATCCAGCCAAACAATTCTTTTTCGCGACCTTCAAGTAAAACAGATACTTGAACGTGGTAACGACCTAAGAATGCATGAACACCGTTTGAAATAGAACCTGATAGAACAGAACCAGAAATAACGCGGTTATCTCCGTCTTCTAGTTCACCAGCCACTAAATCATCCAATGAAGCACCTAATTGTGTTTTCACTAAACGTGGATTTTTAACGCGAGGACCTGCAAGCGAGATAACACGATTTGTGTAAATTTCACCAGTAAGGAATAAGTGACCATACGCAATAACGTCTTGGTAACCAATATGCCAAACTTGTTTGCTAACAGAAACTGCATCAAGATGATGGATATGAGTGCCAACGAGGCCAGCCGGATGCACACCACCAAACTCATGTACTTCTACTTGAGCTATAGATGAGCTAGGAACTTGGCTACCTGCTTTTTTACACACAAATACTTTGCCATCGGTCAAACGCGAAATAACAGCAAGACCCGCTTCAAATGCTTGCGCATTTTCTGCAATTATTACTGCAGGATCTGCAGCTAATGGGTTTGTGTCAGTTGCGGTCACGAAAATAGAACTAGGATTTGCATCCACAGCCGCTACTTTACTGAATGGGCGAACACGAAGTGCTGTCCATTGACCAGACTGGATAAGTACTTCTTTGGCTTTTTCACGCTCTAAGCTCGCAAGCTCGTCTGCTTTGAAAGAGTCAAAGGTGATTTGCTCACTGCCTGCTACTTCAATAACAACAGATTGCAGCACACGTTTAGCACCACGATTTATTTCTTTTACTGTGCCAGAAGCTGGAGCAGTAAATAGGACGCCTGGGTTCTTTTTATCTTCAAAAAGTACCTGGCCTTTTTTGACTTGGTCATCCACACGAACATGCATGGTTGGACGCATACCGATAAACTCTTCGCCAAGCACAGCTACACGTTTGACAGCAGAACCGTCATGTATAACTTGCTGTGGCGCGCCCTCTAAGGGTAAATCCAGACCTTTTTTTATATTGATCATACGCACTTGCATTACATTAAAGGAAAGAAACTGAAAAATCGTATCAACCACGTCGCCATTTGAGTTATTCCAAGTTATATCAAGGTACAAAAGAGCAGCTTGCTAGAAATATCAAACAAGCAACGTAGTAAAACTCATCACATATTGTCGAGATTTTAACATCATTTTAGATGACTATGCGAGTGTATTTATGAAAATTATACGACAGAAACACTTATTTAGTTTTGTTAAGTGATTTAAATAAAAATCAAGGTAGACCAAAGTGGTAGCCTAAGCAATTATCGTTCCTGATTTCATCGCAAATTAAACAAATCGCATAATACAAAAAAAGCCGCTATTGCGGCTTTTAATAACTAGGGCCTGTTGACCTTTCAGGATTAAAATTTGTTCAATCTAGGGGCTATTTAATCGCGGCGTGAGGTTTGTAACCTAGTGGGCTAAGTAAAAACCGAGCAACAAAGAGTAAATAGCCCCTAGGCAGAACCCTTTGGGCAGCGCATGTTTGGCATTTATTCCACGTTATCGCCCATTTATGGGGAATAACCACACTACATAGGCTCTGCCTTGCCTAAATACCAAACAGGCTGCTGCAAATTTAACCTCGAAAGATAAACAGGCCCTAAGTTCTGTTAGTCAATCATATTAGCAATTGGCTTAACTGAATCTATGTCTTGATCGTAGTCAACACCGTCTATACCAAAACCAAATAAGCGTAAAAACTCATTATGGTAACCAACATAGTCTGTTAGCTCATCAATGCTGCTTGTATCAACACTATCCCATACAGCTTGAACGCGTGCTTGCACATCGTCTTCTAGCTCTTTATAATTTTGGAATAAATGCCCACCGTCGTCAAAGCGAGGTGATTCACCGTAAAGGTTTTCACTAAATAATGCGTGAATTTGCTCAATGGTGCCTTCATATGTGCCATCTGCTTTCATAACTTTAAATAAAGCAGAAATATATAACGGCATAATAGGAATAGCAGAACTTGCTTGTGTCACTACTGCATTAAGTGATGAAACATACGCCTCACCATTTAAATCTTTTGTTGATTCTTTAATAGCAGCCGTTGCACGGTCTAAATCTTCTTTAGCTTTACCAATAGTAGCGTGTCCGTATATTGGCCATGTTAGTTCTTTACCAATATACGTATAAGCAGTCGTTTTAAAGTTATCAGCAAGTACATCGGCTTCTTTTAAAGCGTCAATCCACATTTCCCAATCTTCACCACCCATTACTTTAATAGTGTTGTCGATATCGTCTTGGTTTGCTGCTTCTACCGTAATTTCATCAATTTCACGCTTTGATGTATTTAGGTTTTTAGTAGTAACGGCACTGCCAATTGGTTTAAGGGTAGAAGAAAACACTTCACCAGTGTTTGGATCAGTACGACGAGGCGATGCAAGGCTGTAAATAATGCAGTCTATTTTACCTAAATCGGCTTTGATAGTATCGATTGCTTTTTGCTTGATTTCGTTAGAAAACGCATCGCCATTAATATTTTTAGACCAAAGACCCGCTTCGTCTGCAGCTTCTTGAAAAGCAGCCGTATTGTACCAACCGGCAGAACCTGTTTTACGATCGGTACCTTCTTTTTCAAAGAAAATACCTAATGTTTTAGCACCACCACCAAACGCAGCAGTAATGCGCGATGCCAAGCCGTAGCCTGTTGATGCGCCAATAACTAATACATTTTTTGGTGCACTTTTTAATGCCCCTTGTTGTTTTACATAGTTAATTTGTTCTTGAACATGCTCTGCACAACCAGCTGGGTGTGCGTTTGTGCAGATAAATCCACGAATTTTAGGCTTAATGACCATTGATCATCCTATATCTTTTACAATAAAAATTAGCGCTAGTTTAAAGGCTAATACTAAAAACACTGATCTGATCAGTTAAACACTCATCAAATACTCTAAAACATTACTTAGCTAATTTTAGAGCCACCCATACAATTAGGTGAATCAGGCGCTTCGCCGCCCTGCTCTGTATACTCATCTGGTGTATATGTATGAATAGCGAGTGCATGAATATGATTTGCTAACTCATCTTTTAAAATTTCATTAATTTCGCGATGACGTTGTAATAAACGCTTACCCGCAAAACCTTCGCTAACAACTACTACTTTAAAGTGTGATTCAGTGCCAGCACTGTGCATATGACTTTCATTGATTACGTTTAAATGTTTACACGCAATGGCGTTGCTTATTTTTTCTTGGATCTGTTGCTGCATTGACATAAAAAGACCGTTTTAATTAGCTAATTTATACACTTACTATAACAATTTAACGCAGCGATTGGCTAACTAAATTGCTTTTGCTTAATGTGTTTAATAAATCGGTAAGTTAAACTTATTCGCGGATGCGCAAGTGTTGTTTGCCTAGGTATTGCATGTTGGTAGTCTCGTTGGCTATGCCCATTCATTATTAAGCAGCTGCCACTTTGTAATTTTAAGTCAGTTACTTTATTGCTTGCCTTGTGCTTTAACTTTAAAACCCTATCAGCTCCTAAAGATACACACACAATTGTTGGTTTATCACCAAGCTCTATTTCATCATCACTATGCCATCCCATCGTATCATTACCATCTCGGTAATAATTAACGAGCAATGAGTTCAGAGGCTGGTTTAAATGTGCTTCTAAACGCTTTCTCATATTAAGTAACAATTCATCCCATGGTTCTACTATTTGCTTACTACTTGAATACCCGTATTCAATATTTAAATCACTCATGAAACATTGCAGTCGTGGAATAGGCCCCGTTTTGCCGTAAACGGTTACATCGGGTTGCTGCCAACGTAGGTTTTTTTGCAAATAATAAAATAGATCGAGGCTTTTTTGCGCACTAAGTGCCCTACTTTGATAAGAAAAGCCATTTGGTAACTGTTGGGGGTTGGCGTTTTGCCGTTGCATGTTAGAATTTACCTACATTAGATTACTGATCAACGAACCATTATGACGACGCAAGCCCAGCTAGGCGATAAAACCTTTACTCTTGAACGCTTTCCATTGGATCAAAAAAACCGCAGCTTACAAGCGTGGGATTCGGCAGATGAGTACCTTATCAATTATGTTAACGAACATCACCCTGATTGTCGCTCATTGCTTATTTTAAACGATAGCTTTGGTGCGCTTGCTTGTTATTTTAATAAGTTAACGGTTTGTTCAGTTAATGATTCTTATATTAGCCACCAAGCTGCGGCTTATAACTTACAAGAAAACAAGCTGCCTACAGCAGAGTTTACGCAAGTAGATAGTTTGTCGGCATTACCAGAGGATGTAGATTTAGTACTTATTAAAATCCCTCGTAATGTGGGTTTTTTACAGTTCCAATTAAGTGAACTTAGTGAAGTACTTGCACCTGGTACACCAGTAATTGCCGCAGGTAAAACAAAAGAAATTCATAATTCAACAATAAAATCATTTGAGCAATTTATTGGTGAAACAACAACAAGCCTAGCAGTTAAAAAATCACGTCTAATATTAAGCAATGCCAAAGGCGGATATAAAGCAGCAGACTTCCCTACAACATGGGAACTTGAAGGTACTGAGTTTAATATAACAAATCATGCAAATGTGTTTTCGCGTGATTCGTTAGATATTGGTGCGCGCTTCTTTTTTAACTACTTACCAGAAACACCAAAAGCTAAAAGCATTATTGATTTAGGCTGTGGTAACGGCGTTGTTGGATTAATGACGCTGGCTCGCTGCCCTAATGCATCAGTTACTTTTGTTGATGAGTCTTACATGGCTGTGGAGTCGGCTCGGTTAAATGTAGAGATTAACCTAGGCGATAAGTTTGATAACTGTGAGTTCATCGAAAACGACTGTTTAACAGGCTTTGAAAGAGACAGTGTGGATATGGTGCTATGTAATCCTCCATTTCACCAAGCTCAAGCTGTTACCGATCACATTGCTTGGCAAATGTTCAAGCAAGCAAAAGATACTTTAAAAGAAGGCGGCGAACTGCGCATTATTGGTAATCGTCATTTAGATTATCATGATAAATTGAACCGCATGTTCGGAAACTGTAAGTTGTTAGGGTCAAACAAAAAGTTTGTCGTTCTAAGTGCAACTAAAAATAGTGGAATGCTATAAATGAAATTAACAAACATTATAATTGGGTGTTGTGTATTACTAATACTTGGTGGCTGTGCAAATCAGCCTAGCCAAGTAATACTTAACCCTGTTTATAAAAGCGGCCAAATAAGCTCTATAAATAGTAGCTTAAGTACTAGTGTAATTGATTTACGAGGTGATACATCAACACTTAAACTTATTGGGTCAGACAAAACTAAAACCTTTGCAAGCCAAGGTATTACTAGCTCTATTAAAAGTGTTTTAGATAGTGCACTTAGCCGCAATGGCGCCAGTATTTCTAATTTGGCAAGTGTACGCTTTGAAGTAGATATTCATGCACTACAAGCGGTAGTAACCGAAAAACTAGTGAGCCATACCAGTGAAGCCCATATAGAACTTGGCGTGCGAGTTATTCGCGCCTCAAGTAACTTTAGTAAAGTGTATAGAGGTAGTGCTAATTTAGAAGGGCCATTTAGTCACGAGCGAGCAAAAATAGAAGGTCAGCTCAATAAGTTGACTGAGCAAATTATTACCCGCATTGTATCTGACCCTGAATTAATAGAATTTTTAGAAGGTTAACTATGAAACGACTTTTTTTAATCTGCTTAGGCCTATTCTTTAGTGTAAGTAGCTTAGCAGCCCAAGAAGGCCGCTTTGTGCAAAAGGATAATATTTTTCCACGCGTCGAAATTGTAACGACTATGGGTAGTATAGTGGTTGAACTTGATCGTTCAAGAGCACCCATCACAGTCAATAACTTTTTAACTTACGTGTCAGATAAAAGCTATCAAGGTAGTGTTTTTCACCGTATTGAACGTGATGTAGAAAACGAGCGCGACTTTGTTATTCAAGGTGGTGGCTACGATAAAGATTACGACGGCCTACACGAAAATGACCCTATTTTTAATGAAAGCGGTAACGGTATGAAAAACGATATGTATAGCATTGCTATGGCGTATCAGGACCGTGAGCCTCACTCTGGTACTCGTCAGTTCTTTTTTAATATGGATAACAACGATCACTTAAACCCAGGTAAAGATTGGGGTTTTGCTGTTTTTGGTAATGTGATGGAAGGCTACGAAACACTAGACAAAATTATGGCTGTAGAAACGGGCTTTAATGAAAAAATTGGTTACGATTTTGTACCTGTAAAACCAGTGGTTATTTTAAACATAAAAATGCTTGAGCAAGTCCCACTGTAATTTTTTAAGAGCAGCTTAGCTGCTCTGCATCTAAGCCAATGAAGGCCCTATGAGCAAATCACTCTCTATTAGCGAATATTTTTCTTACTTTAAAGACAAACGCTTAATCCATATTTTTATATTTGGTATGAGTAGCGGTTTTCCGTGGGTACTAATTGGCTCTGTTATGTCGGCTTGGCTAAAGGATGAAGGGCTAAGCCGCAGTATGATTGGCCTATTTGGCATTGTATTTGGCGCCTACAGTATCAACTTTTTATGGTCGCCACTCATTGACCGTACAAAACTCCCTGTTTTATATAAATGGCTAGGCCAACGCCGCAGTTGGATACTATTTTGCCAAAGCTTTATTTTTATTGGCACCCTGCTACTAGCTGGCCTTGATTTAAAAGCTAATCTGGCAATTGTTGCTGCAATTTGTTTATTAATCGCCATTGCTTCTGCGACACAAGACATTGCAATTGATGCATTTAGAATAGATACACTAAGCGAAAAAGAATCGCACAAAGCAACAGCAGCTGCAGCTATGGCAACGTCTGGTTGGTGGACAGGTTATGCGCTTTTAGGTGCCATTCCGTTTTATATGGCCGATATCCCCTCGCTCGACTGGCCACAAATTTATTACTTTTTAGCTGCTGTAATGCTGCTGCTAATGAGTGGAGCACTGTTTGCAAAAGAGCCTGAATCTAACCGCGAAGCAGTACATGCCGAACTTGAACGTGTGTACCTTGAAAAGCTCTCATCAGCAAAACAAACGCCACTTACCAAAACGGTTGCCTGGCTTGCAGTAACCGTTATTGACCCCTTTAGAGCTTTTTTTACTAAAAACGGCGTTAAAACAGCATTGGCATTACTTGCGTTTATTTTCTTATTTAAGATAGGCGAAGCGTTTTTAGGGCGTATGTCGATTGTGTTTTATAAAGAAATTGGTTTTAGTAATAGCGACATAGCAACATTCTCAAAGGTAGGTACGGCGGTGCTTACAATCATATTTACCTTTGTTGGTAGTTTATTTAATCAAAAATATGGCATTGTTAGAGGTTTATTTATAAGTGGCATTGCAATGGCTGCTTCAAACTTAGCCTTTTCGTGGATCGCTTTAGTTGGCCCTGATTTAAGGCTATATGCCTTTGCTATTGTTATTGATGGGTTTACGCAAGCATGGTCGTTAGTGGCTATGGTCGCCTTTATATCGATGTTATGCGATAGAGCATTTAGTGCAACGCACTATGCATTACTGGCATCATTAGGAAATTTAGGACGAACATTACTTTCGAGCTACAGTGGTGTCGTCATTGATGATTGGTTAATGGGGAATTGGTCGCTGTTTTTTGTTTTAACAGCCTTAATGGTTTTACCTTCACTGATATTTTTATATCTGATTAGGCATAAGTTGTATGAGCTTGAGAGAAATTATCATCAAAATATTTAATGCATCCCTGCATTAACATATTGCTTAGCACTATAAGTGCCCCTTAAGTGTACTAAGCAATTTTTGAGTTAATCTACTTTTAGCAAGCTAAGTGCTTCATGTGGATCAACTTCAAGAGCTGTACAATAACGAACAAACTCAATTACATCTAAACGGCGTTCTTGATTTTCAATCTTGCCGATAAACGAATGAGGCGTTCCAAGCACTTGTGCTAGGCTTCGCATTGTATGACCCTTTTCGTGGCGTTTACTTTTAAGCCACTTTGTTAGCTTTGCATTTTCTTCAGAAGAAACTGTTTTGCCCATCATTTTACATCTCCTACTAGATGATTTGACGTACCTATTAAAGCAGTAGTCTCTATCAATAGCTGTAGGCAAGTAAGTAGTCATACTTACATTCAATAGCAAGCTATTGCTTAACAAAGCATGTGTTGCTACTCACTCCACCAATATAGCTAAAAGCACTACGCTAATAATATGGTAAAGATTTATTTTTATTGAGAATGAAATTTTGCCCGTCTCATTCTTGGATACATTATATACTATTAACACTTTGGTTAAATAACTAATTACATACTCGGTACAAATATGAACACGAGTGAATATTTATAAACGCTGAATACTGACCTAAGTACTCAAAAAATATTAATAAATTATTTCTAGTTATAAAATATTTAAAGGAATATTTATAACAATTTTGTTCCAATTTATCGTCATATGTTTATGATTAAGCAATAATTAGCACCAAAAAGGCCGAATAATGTTCAGACTTCTTTTTTTATTACCTATCGTATTGTGCCTGAGTTGGTACTTTTTTTTGCACCATAACGGCGTACCAATTAAGCAAGGCAAAAAAGGCTTCATATACATTTTAGCGTTTTCTGCTTTTGTACTTGGCTTTTTTGTATTGATAATGCAAATAACCGAATACGCCCCAACCGATTTGTAGGCATTAAAAAAGCCGCAAAAGCGGCTTCATTCTATTTAGCGTTTGGCTGTTAAACGCTAAAGCTTGCACCACAACCACAGGTTGTTGTTGCATTAGGATTAGATACAAAAAAGCGTGCGCCTTCTAATCCTTCTGTGTAATCAACTTCACCGTCAACCAAATATTGAATGCTCATTGGATCGATAACGAGTGTTACACCATTTTTTACAATCTCTAAATCGCCAGGATTCGCTTTTTCATCAAAAGTAAAACCATATTGAAAACCCGAACAACCACCACCTGTTACGTAAACACGCAGTTTTAAATCTGGATTTTCTTCTTCGTCGATTAACTGTTTAACGCGAACAGCAGCTGCATCGCTGAACTTAATTGGTAATTCTTCAGACATTCTAAAACCCTCAATATCGCAATGGCGTGATTATCTAATACCCGAGTGTTTTAATCAAGTATAGTAAAACAACTCTTTACTCTAAGTTATACCTATAAATAAGTAAAAAAGTGGCTAAACGTTAGCTCACTAAAATAATACTTAAGCAAACTAAAAGCGACCCTTGTAAACTATAAGTTCGTTAAAAATTTTAGTTATAAATAATAGGTCTTAATCTTTACTGCAAATTGTTAATATAAATTACAAAAATTTCAAAATCACAACGACTTAGCTAAACTCTTTTGCTAAAATGCTGCTGAAAAATGCGGCGAGGAAATAATGCATGTGGCTTGAGCAACTCAGACGTCGGCTGGCAAAACCTAAAACATCTGTACAATTATGCTTACTGGGCGTAGTTGCCGGACTAATTGCTGCTTTTTTTATTATTTTATTTCGCTTAACTATTTTATTTTTCCAAAGTTTATTTTTAGAAACCCCTGACGACTTTACTACTCTACCTACACTTGAACGTGTACTCATGCCTTTAATTGCTGCATTACTAATAGCCACGTTTGCTGCTTTTACTGGGTTTAAACATTACCGTTTAGGCATTCCTTTTGTTATTCATCGTATTAAACGCCATTATGGGCAAATGCCTTTATACAATACGGTTAATCAATTTGTTGGTGGCGCACTTGCACTCATTAGCGGTTTTTCGGTCGGTCGAGAAGGGCCTTCCGTTCATATGGGCGCAACAGGTGCGAGTATTTTAGCAGATAAGCTACATTTACCGCATAACGCCATGCGCACTTTAAGTGGTTGTGGTGTTGCCGCAGGTATAGCGGCTTCATTTAATACCCCACTTGCAGCCGTTATTTTTGTAATGGAAGTGGTACTTCGAGAATATAAAGTACACATATTTGTGCCAATCATGCTTGCCGCTGTTACTGGTGCATTAGCTACACAGTTTGTTTTTGGTGAAGGCTCTGAGCTTGCCCTCATTACCATAGCGCCATTGAGCGGCTGGCATTACCCTTATTTAATATTATGCGGTATGGCGCTGGGCGCTATAGCATTTAGCTTTAATCAAAACTTAATGCTAATTATTAAAACATTTAAACCTTTAAGTATGTTTCCTCGTTTACTAATCGCAGGCTGTATTGCCAGCTTAATAGCTTACGCGGTTCCTCACGCTATGGGCTCTGGTATGAGTGCAATTACTATCGCGGTTGAATCCCCTGATAACGTAAAGCTACTTACCACCATTTTAATCGCTAAACTACTTGCCACATTGTTTGCTATTGGTTTGGGTATTCCCGGTGGCTTAATTGGTCCGGTAATTGGGCTTGGCGTATTAATTGGGACATTAATGGCCTTTTTTGCCCAATACATTAGCCCGGGTACTGATATTGCGGGTACGTATGGTGTTTTGGGTATGGCTGGGTTATTAGCGGCTACACTGCATGCACCACTTGCTGCATTAACAACAGTAATGGAGCTTACATCATCACCTGAAATAATTGTTCCTGCGATGATAGTAATAACCACTGCTTATGTAACTGCATTACAATTTTTTGGAAATCGCTCCATATTTTTACAGCAATTAGATTTTCAAGGTTTGCCGTACCATGTGTCCCCTGCAACAGAAGCACTGCAAAAAGTGGGAATAATGGATGATATGGATGAAGACTTTAAATTGCTTTATTCAGACGATAAAGAACAAATAAAGAACACGCTTGATGCGATGGATAGTCAAACACCCTTGATTGTTTTTGACGAAGAAAATGGCTATCGCCTCGCTGAATACGATTTAACGCTAATGTCTGACGAAGCAATAAATATAAATTACATTAGCTTACAGGGCATCAGCAGCCAAGCCACCCTAGCCGATGCATTCGATATACTAAAAGATAAAAGAAGTGGCGCACTTTACGTTTATAACCTTTTAGATAATCAACAAATTATGGGGCTATTACGCTGGGATCAAATTCATCATATTTTAACCATTCGTAACAGCTTACTTTAAGCAATAAGGATTATTATGAGCGCATTATTGATTTATAAAACACTGCACATATTTTTTATGATTGCGTGGTTTGCCGGTATTTTTTACTTACCACGATTATTTGTATATCACGCAATGAGCGAAGAAAGATCATGCAACTCTATGCTTAAAGTTATGGAGCGCAGACTACTTTATTTCGTAACCCCATTTGCTGTTTTAACGGCTGTATTTGGTGTATTAACCATTGTTGAATATGGTCGTGATTGGTTTAGATACAGTATGTGGTTACATTACAAACTTGTACTGGTAATTATTTTATACGTATACCACGGCTACTGTTTTAAGTTATTGAGTGACTTTAAACATGACCGAAACACTAAAACAGACCGCTTCTACCGTATTTTTAATGAGCTCCCTGTTATTGCGCTGCTCATCATAGTGGCACTTGCGGTAATAAAACCTAATTTATAATACCAATCGGCTTATATATGGGGTCTATTTAACGCTAAGAAAATTACGCTAGAACTAGGCAAAAACTTTTGTATCTAGTTGTTCTAAATTAAAAATTTTTAACGACGTTATAGTGAAATTTAGTGCGTTAAATTGCTCAAATATTTATGTCGGTTGGTACAAGCTTTGTAGCGCATGTTAAACTGCGCTGCAATTTACAATACTTGCTATAACACGCGCGATTGCGTGCTCCGTTTATGGATTATCGCGCCCATTTGATTGATTAGGAATTACCCCATGTTAAGTTTCCAAGGCGAACATATACTGTCTGTAAATCAGCTAGACAGAGACTGCATTGAACGTATTTTTGCAGTAGCTAAAAAAATGGAGCCTTATGCTAAAAAGCAAAAGCAAACAACGGTGCTTAAAGGCGCTATTTTAGCTAATTTGTTTTTTGAACCAAGCACTCGTACACGAGTTAGCTTTGGTACAGCCTTTAACTTACTAGGCGGTGGCGTACGTGAAACTACAGGTATGCAAAGCTCAGCTCTTGCTAAAGGTGAGTCTCTTTACGATACTGCGCGCGTTATTTCAGCTTACGCCGATGCTGTTGCTATGCGCCATCCTGACGCAGGCTCAGTAAGTGAATTTGCTGATGGCTGTACTGTGCCGGTTATTAATGGCGGCGACGGTCCAAATGAGCACCCGACCCAGGCATTACTTGATTTATTAACCATTGAGCGTGAATTACACCGTTTTGATCAAAATATTGATGGCATGCATATAGCGCTTGTGGGTGATTTAAAATATGGTCGCACAGTGCATTCTCTATCAAAGCTATTGTGCCATTATAAAAACGTAAAGTTTTCGATGGTCGCGCCTGATGGCCTACAAATGCCAACGAGCATTTTAGATGCCGTAGAAAATGCAGGACACAAAATTGAGCTAGTAAACAAGATGGAAGGTAATTTAGCAGCCGATATTGTTTACCAAACACGTATTCAAGAAGAGCGTTTTCCTTCACAAGAAGAAGCAAATAAATACCGTGGCGGTTTTAGAATTAGCCAATCTATTTACAGCGCTCATTGCAAACCTAACTCTGTGTTAATGCATCCGTTACCACGTGATAGTCGCTTAGAAGCCAACGAGCTTGATAACGACTTAAACAGTAACGATAATTTAGCAATATTCCGCCAGGTACAAAATGGCGTATTAATTCGTATGGCACTGTTTGCTTTAACACTCGGCGTAGAAAATAAAGTCGATAAGTATGAAGTGGACGTACCTTGGTTTAGCCGCAAACGCGACAGCTAAACCCTCTTTAAGTGACAATTTATAGGATTTTTCATGACAATTAGCCAAGACTTATTTGAACGCGCTCAAGCCTCTATTCCAGGTGGCGTAAACTCGCCTGTTCGTGCTTTTAATGGTGTAGGCGGTACGCCGCTATTTATTACAAAAGCAGAAGGCGCGTTTACATTTGATGCCGACGGTAACCGTTATATTGATTATGTTGGCTCTTGGGGGCCTATGATCATGGGCCATAACCACCCTGCAATTAAACAAGCCGTGCACGAAGCCGTAGAAAATGGCCTTAGCTATGGCGCGCCAACTGAAGCCGAAATATTAATGGCTGAAAAAGTAAAAGAGCTGGTACCATCAATCGAAAAAGTACGCATGGTTAGCTCAGGCACTGAAGCAACGATGAGTGCAATTCGTTTAGCACGTGGCTTTACCGGCCGCGATAAAATATTAAAATTTGAAGGTTGTTACCACGGCCATGCTGACTCGTTATTAGTTAAGGCAGGCTCTGGTGCACTAACAATGGGCGTACCTAATTCTCCTGGTATTCCTGAGGACTTTGCTAAGCATACACTTACTGTATCGTTTAATAACCTAGATGAAGTAAAAGCTATTTTTGCAAAATACGCTGACGAAATTGCCTGTATTATTGTAGAGCCAGTAGCCGGTAACATGAACTGCATTCCACCAGTGCCAGGCTTTTTAGAAGGTTTGCGTGATGTGTGTGACGAATATAAATCAGTACTTATTTTTGATGAAGTAATGACGGGTTTTCGTGTTGCACTTGGCGGCGCTCAAGCTTATTACAACATTAAACCAGACCTTACGTGTTTAGGTAAAGTCATTGGCGGCGGCATGCCCGTTGGCGCGTTTGGTGGTAAAACCGAAATAATGGATTACATTGCGCCTGTGGGCCCTGTTTACCAAGCGGGTACTCTTTCTGGTAACCCTATTGCGATGGCTGCAGGTTTAAAATCACTTGAGCTATTATGTGAGCCAGGTCTACACGATAAGTTAGAAGCAACGTCTAAAGCAATTTGTGAAGGCTTTGAAGCTGGCGCTAAAAAAGCAGGCATTGCATTAACAACTAATTATGCTGGCGGCATGTATGGATTCTTTTTTACTGATGCTGAAAAAGTAACGACATACAAACAAGCTACTGAATGCGACCTAGAGCGCTTCAAACGTTTTTTCCACCTTATGCTTGAAGAAGGTGTGTACCTTGCTCCATCAGCATTTGAAGCTGGTTTTGTATGTGCTGCGCATACTGAGCAAGAAGTAAAAGAAACAATAGCGGCAGCAGAACGCTCGTTTGCTAAACTTTAAGTTAAAATTACTTTTTATATTTTATAAGCGCTTGTTTTTACAGTGTGTAATTAAGACTAAAGATTGAAAAAAGCCCGAAAGGGCTTTTTTTATTTGTAAAGTACTATAAATGAATGATAATTAAGCATAACAAGGTCTATTCACCTTTACCCTAATTACAAAAATACAAGAGAGCCTTATGTCAGGATTACGCCAATTTTCTTTTCCCGCTATCCAGCTAATGGCAAATTTAAAATACAAAACTAAAATCAGCTTAATGTTTGGAATTTTACTCGTTCCTCTTGCACTTAGTTTGTTTTTTTTAGTCTCATTATTAAGTGAAAGTATCGCTGTTTCAAAAATGCAGCAACAAGGTTTAAAAGGCTACAGGTCAATACTCTCAAATCAAATGCAGGGGGAAGCAAATCAAAATATAAAAATAGCTCGCTCACTCGGTTTTGATATAAAAGACGATCAAGCAAATGATGTACTTGAACTTGTTTCTATTCAGTCTAACTTAGCATTAGATAGCCAGTTAGCCAGTGCTTATGTAAACCGCTCTTTAGTCACGCCAGTTCCTGCACTTATAATGCAAATAAACTCGACAGCGCAAAGCGCAAACACTGTTTTGGCAAGTAATCGTTTTACGCCAGATACGTTTATAGCACTTTCAAATTTTAGTAAGTCACTTCCTTTATACGAAAAACAACTCGATAAAATACTCAATGTAGCCACCAATGCAGACAAATCAGTAAATAAAGCGCTCATGCCCTCGTTAGATAATTTACACAGTGCTGTTGGTGCATTTAAAAAAGCGATAGATGAAAAACTACTTGAGCCAGACGATATTTTGTTAACTCAATCAGAATTTACTAAACTAACAAACAATGTTCACAGCAGTATTAATAAACTTGTTAGTAAGAGTATTCCAACGCTTGAGAGCCTTATTGAAGCAAAACTGCAAACTCAACAGTGGACTCGAAATCTTGTTTTAGCCGCTTCATTGATTAGTTTGTTATTTGCATTTTATTTAATGATTGGTTTTTATTTTGCAGTTGTTGATACCATTAATCGCTTTGCTGATGCGGCTAATAGAGCCGCGAATGGCGACTTAAATGCTACTATCGATTCGAACACTAATGATGAAATGGGAATTATTGCATCGCGCTACAATGCATTACTTAATGCATTTTCACATTTATTATTTGATGTTAAAACAAGTACAGAAGAGCTATGCGGCGCAACTAAATCGCTATCACATGCGAGTAGCCAAACAAGCAATGATGTTTCAAAACAGCAAATTCGAGTAAATGCCATTTATAATGCACTAAGCGAAATGGCTCAAAACGCACTTGCAGTTGAAGAGTCAGCCCATCAAGCAACGCTTACCGCGCAAGATGCTGCTGCGCATGTAAAACAAGGTTCAGACAATACAATGGAGCTTGCTAAATATATGCAAGATCTACAAATTGAATTTGCAGAGAGCCAACAAGCGCTCGATAAGCTAGCACAAGATAGCCAAGAAATTAGCAAAGTTAGCAAAGGTATTAGTGAAATAGCCGATCAAACAAACTTGCTTGCACTAAATGCCGCTATTGAAGCTGCACGAGCTGGCGAGCATGGCCGAGGCTTTGCCGTTGTAGCTGATGAAGTAAGAACTCTTGCTCAGCGTACACAAACACAAACACAAGAAATTCACCAAATTATTAGCTCCTTACAACAAGCATCTGACGACACTCAGCAAAAAATGCGTTCAAGTGTTGAAAAAATGGAGCAATCGGTAAAAGCAGCCAATCAAACCAATGAAGTATTGCAAAGCGCAGAGCAAAGTATGGGCGACATTAAACATCAAGGTGAAGTTATTGCAGAGCGTGTTAAACAGCAGTCAAATGCGACAACACAGGCATTGAATGATTCGCAAGAGGTGAGCAATTTAGCAGATCAAACGCTAACATCAGCTCAATCAACGCTGCAAGATGCACAGCAGCTAAGTCGCTTATCTAATGATTTAACCAAATCAATGCAGTTTTTTAAATCTTAAGCGTTAACTACAACTCACAAAAAAGCCGCTAAATAAGCGGCTTTGTTGTTTAAAGTAATCTTAAATTAACGAATACATTGTGGTCTTGGCTCGAACTCACTCGCTCTAAGCGGTAGCTGAATCACCTTGCCACATCCTGGTGGTGCCTGCTTACCCGTTTGCTCATTTACAAATGCCCAGCGTATTGATGGTGGACGCGTATCAGCTATTGCTTGTGGGTTAAGTGGCTTTAAGTAACGAATATACGCTTCTAATGCGCCTACGCTGCCTGTTAACCCCGTGCTTTTGTTGTCGTCTCGACCAAGCCACGCAACAGTCACTGTATTTTGATCAAAGCCTGCAAACCAACTATCACGTAAATCGTTACTAGTTCCTGTTTTACCTGCTAGTTGGATTGATGGGAAGTGTAAATTTAAGCGTTTAGCAGTGCCGTCTTTCGTTACGCGTTTCATCGCGTATTTAGTCATATACATTGCAGATTTATCAAAACGAGGCTCTGCATTTACTTCATGCTTATAAAGTACTTTACCAACCGAGTCAGTTAATGCCGAAATTGCAGTAAGCTTTTTATATTCGCCATCTGCAGCAATTGTCGTATAAAGCTGAGCAACTTCAAAACTCGACATTTCAACAGCCCCTAAAAGCAACGATGGGTATTCGTTTATCGCCCCTTTAGCGCCTAATCCTTTTAGTGTATTCGCGACTTTATCAACACCTACATCGAGGCCTAAATTAACCGCTGGAATATTAATACTGTTACTAAATGCTTTATAAAGAGGTATTGCACCACGGTATTGATGATCAAAATTTTCTGGTTGCCACACTTTTCCCTGCTCATTTGTAACCTGTACTGGCGAGTCATCAAGCAAAGTAGCTAAATTATAATGTGGTAATTGCAATGCGGTTAAATACACAGCAGGTTTTACCAGCGAGCCAATATTACGTTTTGTATCTAAAACACG
This sequence comes from Pseudoalteromonas sp. NZS71, assembly GCF_015864715.1. Taxonomy (NCBI): domain Bacteria; kingdom Pseudomonadati; phylum Pseudomonadota; class Gammaproteobacteria; order Alteromonadales; family Pseudoalteromonadaceae; genus Pseudoalteromonas; species Pseudoalteromonas sp. NZS71. The sequence continues at coordinate 91,497 of NZ_JADYWS010000020.1, forward strand.
GTTAAACCCTGAATAACGAACATCGCGCCCTGCAACAAGTGCAGATACACCGCCCTTTTCTACATTAACAGAGATCATGGCTGCTTCTAGTTTTTCGGTTCTAGGACGATTCTCCAGGTACGGTAAGCTCTTTTCAATAGACTCTTCCATTGCTGTTTGCTTTTGTAAGTCAAAATAAGTAAATACTCTTACGCCTGCATCAAGTGTTTGCTGATCTGGCAATAATTCATTTAGTTCTCTGTTTACTAACTCTAAATAACCTGGATATGATTTTTGTAAACTCGCTTTCATTGGCGCAATATCAATTGGGCGATTAAGCGATGCACGGTACTCTTTTGTGCTAAGTAGCTTGTTTTCAACCATAAGGCGAAGCACTAAGTCTCGGCGCTCCATTGTGCGCTCTTTATAGCGACGTGGGTTGTAATAAGATGGACCTTTAACCATTGCCACCAGCAAAGCAATTTGATCGTACTCAAGCTCATCTACCGGCTTTGAAAAGTAAAAGTCAGCAGCAAGCCCCATACCGTGCACACCTTGGTTGTATGACTGCCCTAGGTATACTTCATTTAAGTAAGCTTCTAATATCTGATCTTTTGAATAACGATAATCTAAAATAAGGGCAATAAATGCCTCATTTATTTTTCGTACTAAAGAGCGCTCACGTGTTAGGTAAATATTTTTAGCTAACTGCTGAGTAAGCGTACTACCACCTTGAACGGTGCGCCCTGCTTTAATATTAGAATAAAGCGCGCGTAAAATAGAAAACACTGATACACCATGATGTTCGTAAAAATCACGGTCTTCAACCACCAATAGCGTATCTTTTAGCATTGCTGGAAACTTATCTAGTGGTACAAATTCTCTATCTTGTTTAGAGTCATTACCAATACGCGCTATTTGCACAGGCTCTAGACGAGCAGAATTTAAACGCCTACCAAACTTATCTTTAATGGTCGCAACTTTTTGCCCTGCAAAGCGAAGTTCAATAATATGTGATTCTTCAAGGCCATCATAAAATTCAAAATCACGACGATAAATCTTGATGCTATCTGCTGTTTTAACAAACTGTCCTGTGCGGCTTAATCTATTAACCGATGAATAATTTAAACGCTCTAGCTCAAACACTACTTCCTGGCTTGATAAAAATTGCCCCGGATAAAACTCCATAGAACGAGCATACACTTGCGCTGGAAGTTGCCATTTATTACCTTCAAATATACGCGTTGTTTTTGAATCTAAATAAATGAAATACATTGCCATTGCAATAAAAACAGCCAAGCTTAGTTTCCAAAACACTGACCATGTTTTTCTCATAAAAGAGCGTTTAACAGTGGTTTGCACTGTTTTTTTACTGCCCTTTGAGGTGCTTTTTTTTGTCTTGCTTGACGATTTACTTGCACGTTTAACTGCAGGTTTACTGGTAGGTGTTTTTTTATTGTCGGCCATTTAAGTGTAATTTATTCCAAGGGTTATTCACGAGTGTGAGCTTAGCATATTGGGTATATCGTAACATCCGAAAAGTTAACCCCCCCTGAAACAAAAAAAGCCCTACCGAAGTAGGGCTTTGTGTAAACACACTATTATTTAAATAAACTATTAGCTATTTCGAACAGAAACAAACTCTGGGTAGGCTTCAATACCACAATCGTGTTGATCCATACCGTTTAGTTCTTCTTCTTCGGTTACTCGTATACCCATTGTTTTGTTAAGCACAGTCCAAACAATAAATGATGCTACAAATACAAAGGCAAGAATACATACTAGACCCGTTAACTGATTAACAAAGCTTGCGTCACCATTGGTTAGCGGTACTAACATAATACCTAATGCGCCACACGTACCATGAACAGAGATAGCACCCACTGGATCGTCAATCTTAACTTTATCAAGTGCTATGATACTAAATATAACAAGTGCACCACCAAGTAGACCAAGTAGACATGCCATTAATGGTGATGGAGATAGAGGGTCTGCTGTTATAACAACTAAGCCAGCTAATGCACCATTTAAAACCATGGTTAAATCTGATTTACCCCAAAGTACTTTACATACAAACAGTGCTGCAATAGCACCCATTGCAGCTGCTGCATTGGTGTTAAGTAATATTTGGCCTACTGCAGTTGCGTTTTCTTTATCCGAAAGTAGTAATTGAGAACCACCGTTAAAGCCAAACCAACCCATCCATAAAATAAATGTACCTAGTGTAGCAAGTGGTAAGTTTGAACCTGGAATTGGGTATATTTCACCGTTCTTACCATATTTACCTTTACGAGCACCTAAGATTAATACACCAGCTAGTGCAGCCGCTGCACCTGCGCCATGCACAATTGCAGAACCTGCAAAATCAACAAAGCCCATTTCAGATAAGAAACCACCACCCCATGTCCAGTAACCTTCAATAGGGTAAATAAAACCAGTTAGTACTACAGCAAAACCTAGGAAAGCCCACAGTTTCATACGCTCAGCAACAGCACCCGATACAATCGACATAGCGGTTGCAACAAATACTACTTGGAAGAAAAAGTCAGATTCTAAAGAATGGTCAGCATCGGCAGCTTGTGTACCAATTAAAGCGCCTATTGAAGGAATAAAACCACCTTCGGCATTGTCTACATACATAATGTTGTAGCCAACTAATAAAAACATCGTACATGCAATTGAATATAGCGCGACATTTTTAGTTAAAATTTCAGCTGTGTTTTTAGAGCGAACTAAGCCCGCCTCTAACATGGCAAAACCTGCTGCCATCCACATTACTAATATACCTGATATTAAAAAATAGAAGGTATCGAGTGAAAACTTTAGTTCTATTATTGTATTTTCCATGAGACCCCCTTAAATTGCTTCTTCGTCTAGTTCGCCAGTACGGATACGAACAATTTGATCCAAGTCGTACACGAAAATTTTACCGTCACCAATTTTACCTGTTGATGCAATTTTAGTGATTGCTTCAACAACGCGTTGACAATTTTCAGTACGAGTTGCAATTTCAAGTTTGATCTTAGGAATAAAATCTACTTGGTATTCTGCACCACGATATAACTCAGTATGACCTCGTTGACGTCCAAAACCTTTAACATCAACTACTGTCATCCCCTCAATTCCTAAATCAGCGAGTGCTTCACGCACGTCGTCTAATTTAAATGGTTTTATGATTGCACTAATCATTTTCATAGCGGCCCCCTCGGACTCTTTATTGTTATCCTATTGGGTTAAACAATCCAACCTTTGTGCCACTATTTTATATCAATTAAAAACAGCCACTTAGTAAAAAATACAAACTCAAGATCAAAAAAAACGCACCAATTAGGTGCGTTAATTTAACAAGTCAGCTACATTGGTGCGTGCTATATCTCTATATATTTATCACGTACCTAGTTTTGTTTAAGAAGGGTTATACCACGCAGTTTCTGCCTTGGTTTTTAGCTTCGTATAATGCTTTGTCAGCAACACGCATAGCCTGCGTTAGACTAGTGTCTTGAAAGTCAGCCAAGCCTATACTGGTGGTAATTTTAATTGATTTATCGCTAATAGAAAAATCGTAACTAGCCATCTTTTTCCTAAATGCTTCAAAGTATTCACGACCGCGTTCTAGCTCTATTTCAGGTAATATTATGGCAAACTCTTCCCCGCCAACCCGTGCAACCGTAAACTTTGAAAACGTAGATCGTATTAATGAACCAACCTGCTTTAAAGCCTGATCGCCGCCTTCATGGCCTAATGTATCGTTAATGTTTTTGAAAAAATCGATATCAAGCAATGCCAAAGTATTTTTCTGGTTTTTACTTTTAAGGAGCTTTTCTGCATATTGATAAAAGTAGCGTCGGTTATGAAGCCCTGTTAAGTGATCCCTATGTGCGCTTTCTTTAATATCTGAAATTAACGACAGTTGCTCCATTGTTTGAAGTACTCGACAATGAAACTCTTCATTCATAAATGGCTTTGTTAAAAAGTCATTGGCGCCATATTTAATAAATCGTGCTGATAGGCCATGCTTTCCCGCGCCCGACAAGCCAATAATTGCTAAGTCGTCTCGTCCTCTAAAATTACGTACCGCTTTGACTAGTTCAAAGCCATCCATAGAGGGCATAGCATAATCGGTCATAAGTAGCTTTATATCAGGGTTAGCTTTTAATATTTCGAGTGCTTGTTGTCCATCATGGGCATCTGTTACATCAAACAATTGCTTTTCTAGCATTTGCTTCATTAACGAGCGGCTAAGTAATGAGTCATCTGCTATTAGTGCTTTACAGCCTTGATTTCTGAGTAATTGCGCAACGAGCTTAACGGCATAATGGTAAGAATCGCGATTATCTTTAATAACATAATCAACTACGCCCAATTCAAGCATTTGTTGGCGCTTGTACTCATCTATTTTTGAGGTTAAAACAACCGTAGGAATTTTTTTAGATAAAGTATATTTTGCAACTTCACCGTGCGGAGCATCTGGCAAAGTTAAATCAACTAACGCAAGCGTATAATCGTGCTTTTCTACGAACGTAGCGCATTCTGCTAAAGACCAAGCAAAATCAATTGCTACATCAAGGTATTGTGCAGTTAAGTGGCGAAGCACCTGCTGCACTACTTTACTGTCTTCAACCACTAATACTCTTTGCATAAAGCTTCTCTTTACCTTTAATTAATTTTGTAACAAAACGACAAATACAACGCTATTACTGCAATAGCATTAGTCATAAACATCCGGTGTAGAGTGCACTTATGTGCTTGAAAGCGTAATCCATTAGATTTTTTTGGTGATAGCCTGTATATAAAATCAATACAAGTAGGCCCGCAATATACCTGAATTCTGTGATTAACTAAATAAAGAAACCAAATCCCAAATAACTATAAAAGTGGTTAGCGTGCGTCTCTAAGCGCATTAATACCTTACTTAACTAGTATTATCGGCCACTAGTCTCAATACTTTTGTTATTTAACTCATTAATGTCTTTAATGGTGTATCAACAATAATAAGGACACCTAATGAAGCTTAGTCGTATTATCAGTTTACCGATAACTGTTATTGCATTAATAATCAGTACAAGCACGCTTGCCGATAACCAACGTCGTATTGATGTAGACAGCAAAGTTGTTACTCAACATAAAGCTAAAATCAACGGTCAACGCTTTAATTACACCGTTGCCACAGGCACACAACCTGTATGGGATGATAAAGGCGACGCGGTTGCGACATTGCAATACACCTACTATACACGCGACAAAGTTGACGACAGGACAACTCGCCCATTACTTATTTCATTTAATGGCGGGCCAGGTTCGGCTTCTGTATGGATGCACCTTGCTTATACTGGCCCTCGCGTATTAAAAATTGATGACGAAGGCTATCCAATTCAACCTTATGGCGTAAAAGACAACCCATATTCTGTACTTGATATTGCCGATATTGTTTACGTAAACCCTGTAAATACAGGCTACTCTCGCGTACTTGAAAACGAAAAAGGCGAACTTCCTTCTAAAGCAAAACAAAAAGAGATATTTTTTGGTGTTAATGCCGATATTAAATACCTTGCTGAGTGGTTAAATACTTTTGTAAATAGAGCTGAGCGCTGGCGATCGCCTAAATTTTTAATTGGTGAAAGCTACGGTACAACACGTGTATCAGGTCTTGCTCATGAGCTTCAAAATAGTCAATGGATGTACATAAACGGTGTTGTTCTCGTATCACCTACTGATATTGGTATTAAGCGCGACGGCCCGATTAAAGCCGCTAACCGCCTACCTTACTTTGCAGCGACTGCTTGGTATCACAAAGCACTTAACGCCGATTTACAAGCTAAAGATCTTGATGAGTTATTACCTGAAGTTGAAGAGTTTACTGTAAATGAGTTAATCCCTGCGCTTGCTAAAGGTGGCTTTATTAATGCTGATGAAAAGCGACGCATAATTACAAAAATGGCGCACTACGCTGGCTTATCAGAAAAATTTGTTGAACAAAATAACTTAGATATTCCAACTCAGTTTTTCTGGAAAGAGCTACTACGTGAACGTGGTCAAACTATAGGTCGCTTAGATTCTCGTTATTTAGGAATGGATAAACGCGACGCAGGTGAGTCCCCAGACTACTGGGCTGAACTTACCTCTTGGTTACACTCTTTCACTCCTGCAATTAATCACTACTTACGTGAAGAGTTAAACTATAAAACTGATGTAAAATATAACTTATTTGGTAATGTCCATCCATGGGATAGAACCGGTAATAATACAGGCGAAAATCTACGTTTAGCAATGGCGCAAAACCCTTACTTAAACGTGATGATCCAATCAGGATACTTTGATGGCGCAACCAATTACTTTGACGCTAAATATACGTTATGGCAATTAGACCCAAGCGGTAAAATGAAAGACCGTTTGAGCTTTAAAGGCTACAGAAGCGGACACATGATGTACCTTCGCCACGCTGATTTAGAAAGCTCTAATAACGATTTACGTGACTTTATACAGCACGCTTTACCCAAAAAAGGGCAAGCGGCTAAATACTAATATACCTAAAACAAAAAATGGCTCTTTAAGAGCCATTTTTTATGTGCGTTTTTCATATCGTAAACAATAGCTTTTAAGTTGTGTGACTACATCGTTAAAGCGCTCTTCCAGCTGCTGTATATATTCATTTTTGACTGTTTCGTTTTCTGCCTGTGTTTCTATCTGCTGGCATATATTTGCCAACTCAATAGCCCCCACAGACTTTGAAGACGACTTTAATGCATGAGCCTGAAAAGCTAAATCAACATAGTTTTTACTCTTAGCATACGCGTTAGCTAATTTAATTTGCTCCCCTGCTGTTTGTAAAAACGCATTAAATACCATGCAATGTACGCTAGGATCATCACCAAGCATTGCTTTTAGTAGCGTAATATCTAATTGATCAAAACTATCTGAAGCTATATTTTCACCATCTGATTTTTCTGAACGTGTATTGACCATAGTTTGAGAATGCTCCATCAATAACGACTTTAATTTAACAAGCTCAATGGGCTTTGTTAAAAAGCCATTCATTCCACAAGCATAACAATTATCTATGTTGTTTTTGGTAATGTTGGCCGTAATTGCAATTATAATCAGTTCATCAAAATGAGTGTTTTCGCGTATTTTTTTGGCTAACCCTAACCCATCGAGTAAGGGCATTTGAATGTCGGTTAGTAAAAAATCAAAGCGTTTATTTTGTATGGCCTCCCAAGCTTGCTCACCGTTACTTACAAAAGTAGAGCACACTCCAAGCATAGTTAATTGCTGTTTTAACACTTGCTGATTTGTAACTTGATCTTCTGCCACTAAAACCTCAAGCGTAGGAAGCGTTACCGCATTTAAGCTTTGCTGTGTTATTTGAGGGGCTTGCACTTGTGCTGGCAAGTCAGTTTGATCAAAACTGTTAAAGTTTAGCGTAAAACAAGAACCTTTGTGCTGCTCGCTTTGTGCGCTCAAAGACCCTTGCATACGCTCTACCAGCTGCTTAGTTATCACTAAACCAATACCGGTTCCATTTACTTTACTGGTTTCAGCGCCTAAGCGGTCAAAAGGTTTAAATAGGCGAGAAATGTCATCTGGAGAAAATCCACATCCGGTATCTATTACATCTATTTCGCATTGTTTATTACTTAACACCCGACAATTAATATTAATGCTGCCATTTGGTTTGTTGTATTTAATCGCATTTGAAAGCAAGTTAAGCATCACTTGTTTAAAGCGGCGCTGATCAATATAAATACTCAATCCTTCTAAGGACTCAAAACCGTGAGTTTGCAGTGTTATTGATTGCCCTTTAATAAGCTCAGTGACAAGCTCTACTGACTCTTCTAATATGCTTTTAATAGGCACATAAGAAAAACTAAACTGCATATTACCCGACTCAATAGCCGTTAAATCAAGCACATCGTCTATGAGTAATAGTAAATGCTCTCCAGCTTGATAAATGCTTTTCGCGTTTTCTTTTTGTACTTTATTAGCATTCTCATCATATCCATACAGCTGGGCTAAGCCTAAAATTGCATTTAATGGAGTTCTTAATTCGTGGCTCATACTGGCCATAAAATCTGACTTTGCTTTACTTGCAGACTCAGCTTGAATTCGTAATGCATTTAATTTTTGATGGTTATTCGCAACCTCATCAACCATATTATTAAATGCATTTATTACACTGCCCACTTCATTTTGTTGTTGTTTGTCTATATGGCAATCAAAGTCGCCTTTGGCTAAACGTGAAAACCCAAGTTTTAGCGTCCTCAAAGGCGATGTAACCCTGTAATCCACCAGCCAAGCTAAACCTATAAAAACGATAACTAAAATAATAAATTGTATATATATTAAGGTGTAATGAAGTTTTGAAGATTCGTTAATTTCATTCGTAAAATTAACAACCAAGCTAATATTAGCCAGCGGTTTGTCTAAAAACTCCACCTGTTGAGATAACAGCATGTCGCCGTTTTCATTTGCTCCAACCCAATTCTCAAGCGGATACAATTGGTTTTTTGAATCAACATCAACAATTTTAATACTTTTCCAATTAGGGCGAGTTTGAAGTTGACTGTCTATTTCTTCATATAGCTCTGCATATTGCCTAGTTAACAACGGAGTCGTTATAGAAGTCGACAACTGCGCTAAAGAACGCTGAGCAGCCTTTGAAAGGCCATCGTTTACCCAACGCGCTTGCTCAGGTAAGGCGTAAAACATAAAAAGACAGGCCATAAGCAAGCCACAAAGCAATACCACAATAAAGCTTTGCGCCCTTAGGCTACGAAACCCTCTAATTTTCAACATAAAAAGAGCGTAAGCCCCACTGAGTTAACTGCTGATACTCAGCTAAAGTTGCAATATTAGGTTTAATAATTGGGATACCTGCAAGCAAATGTTTATGCTCTGGGCTTTGCCCTATATCTAAAATAGCTTGTTGCACTTTTAACTGTATTGCAGCATCAACCCTTGGGTGGGCGACAATTGGGTGGCGACTAATTTCACGCGTTTTATAAAGAATTTTGAGTTTATTTTGTAAGCTTTCTGGTTGTTGTTTAAATGTGCCCATTACACCACCGCCCGCCATTGTTGAGTGCAGTGCAACATTTAAATATACCGATGGATGAGTTTGGACATATACAGGCTTTATTGTTAGCCCGTATAACAATGCTAAATCAGCTCTCATTAATAATGACGCACCTAATGCGTTAGGTGCAGGGAATGCTATTTCGGCGCCCTCTAGTTGACTTAAATTATCAATATCACTGTCTTTGTTTACGAGCAAAATACCTTGCAGCTTTCGCCCTGCATCTTTTATTAATGGTAAATATCCCTGTTTTTCGTATGCTACAACACTATGCCATGGGTTCATGTATGCAAAGTCGTACTCGCCATTAGCAAAGGCTTTTTCAAATACAGGAATAGACTCAACTGTAATTAGCTTTATTGTTACTCCCGTTTGCTTACTTACTTGCTTTAACAAAGGTTGCCAAATAGTATTTAGCTTTTGCGGCTCGTATTGCGGCACTACACCAAAGGTATATTCTTGAGCTAATAAGAATGAGCTGTGTATCAAACATAATATAGCCACTAAATACTTCATCAATTCTCCAAATAATAGCGTGTCATTATTGCTTAAGCGTAGTTAAAGACTACTCAACACACCATTAAATTATTATATATTCGATATTTAGCATTGACCTGCTTTGATTACAGGTAGTTTTGGAGTGTATTTTTTATCTGTGAGCATATGATGCAAGTTCATAAATGTGGTGTAAGTACTTTTCAATCCGACCTTATTGCTTAGCCAAGTAGGTATTGCCCCATCAGGCAAAGCATATACTTGGTACTCAATATCAAGGCGGCCTTTGTCCTCACTCAGTAGCCAGCGTGCATTTAAAGTAGTAATTCTTATAACGCCATTATTTCTGGGCAGCTTATTAGGGCGAGCATTAATAAGCAATTGGCTTTTATTTGCAGTTAACTGTGAATAACAAGAATAAGTAATGCTATCTCTATCTCTAACAGGCCAAGGAGAATTAAAATAACTGTACACTAAATTTTCTGATGGGCTTATGTGCTTAATAACCTTTACCTGAGATATATTTTCGAGCCATTGGGGTGCGGCATCGGTATCACTAAGTAATTCTAAAAACTCATTGGTGGATACGCCTGTCACGCTCATCTGCGCTTTTACTTCAAAGGTATTATCACTGTGGCTTTGATAATACACACTTACGCCATTTTTGTTTTTATACAAATGCCACATGGGCTCAGCGTAAGTGTTAAAACTAACTAATAAAAAAATAACGAATAAACACTTTTGCAATTGAATTTTATTACAAAAGCGCATCATTTATTTTTGCCAGTAAGGTTCTATGTCAAGTGAAGCAAGGCGACTTTGCTCCATGGCACTGACCAAATATTCAGACTTTTGTTCAAGCCATGACTGGATTTTAGCAAGCTGTTCGTCTTCTTGCCCTGCACATAATTGCTTTAAATACTCAAGCGTACTTAATTCATAAATACCATGAGAAATATCAAGCCAAGGCAATCTAAACTCTAGGCGTTCTTCTTTATCAAATAACGATCCTAAACAGTTACCGCTCAGTAGGCTATTTTCAAGTTGAGTGCGCAGGTTTAAATACGAAGCGACATCGAGTGTTTGTTCTTTAGGGAGTAATTCGTGCAGATTTTTCCAGTCTTTATTAAAAAGCCTACTCGCAATGGAAGACACGTTTTGCTCAGCCGCTTGAAGCTCTATTTGCCCCCAATCTTTACGCCACTGTTTATCAATTAACCACGTAGTTAACGACAGTAATAAACGATTATAACGCGCGCTATGAAACAGTGCATTTATATCGTTAATGCTTGGCTGTAACTCTTTTAAATCACCAATGACTTGAGTAAGTGCTGGAGCTGCATTAATTTTTTTATAAAAAGCATGGCGTTTAGACGTGTACGTTTTTAATTGAATCGCGTTTTCTACCCACGCTAATTCGCTTAATAACCATTTAAGCTCTGTACGTAAATGTTCTGTACTTTCTTTGGATACTATATCGTCGTACAGCCAAAAAGTATGGCGTATTAGGCTAATGCCGTCAGTTACGCGTTTAAGCGTTTTTAAACTTGGCTTATCGAAATAGCATTGCTCATGCTTTTGCACAAAGCGAATACCAAAGTTCATGGCTTCAACTAAAGCACGCTCTTGGGTAGTCGACTTTGGTAATTGAACAAAACCAATAGATTTGCTTGGTGTTAAAGGTTTTTCATCTGCAAGGCGATAACCACGCGCGGCCTTAGAGTATAATCCTAAACGGATACAGTTCTGGCTAACCAGTACATCTGCAAACGCAAACAACTCATTACGACTGCCCTCAACAAGCTCAATTTCAAGCTCGCTAATAATTTCAATTTTACCCGAAGCCGCAATTTCACCTTTATCGAGTACAACTTCAATTTTAGCGCCACTTTCGGTTTCAATTAACCAAGTACGACGAATAAAGTTAGTACTAAATATTGGATACAAGTTTTTTGAGATTGCGCTTATTTGCATGCCATGAGGCCAAATATCAGCATCAAACGCCATTAAATTAGGGCGACTTGATTCAATTGGTAAATTGTACTCTGGACGTTGGTGTAAACCACCTACAACTTCACCGGCAAGCTTTATAGTTTGCTCGCATTCGCTGTCAGAACAGCGAGTTCTAAAACCTATGTCAAGCGCTCTAAGCTCTCGGCTTGGCGTGTCGTAGTATGCATTTTGTAAGCTGCGTGACGGTTTATTCTTCACCGTTTTTGCAAATTGAGTAATTAACGAGGGGATCAGTGGAATAACGGCATCTGATACCAAAAATTTCAGTTCTATCTCAGTATCCATTCGGTTTGCGGATTACCTTTAAAATAAATAAGTGCTCAAAATAAACAAAGCACACTAACAATGCAAATTTTTTAGCCTTATTTTAGTGCCTGTTGACCTTTGTGGATTAAAATTCGTTCTATCTAGAGGCAATTTAATCGCGGGGCGAGGTTTGTAACCTAGTGGGCTAGGTAACTGCTACTGGGTTACAATATCAGTCTTGCTATTGAGCTATTTAATCCATACTATCTAACTACTTATGTGAAATGAAAATCACGTTCATAACGGACGCAGTTAGATCAACAAGGTAGATAAATGCTAAAACATTGTTTATTAGGGCTACTTTTAACAGCCACCACATTTATGAGTTATGCAGAAGAAGCAAAACCTGCAAATTCAACTAATGCAAACACCGCTTATATTATCGATAATTTATATACTTTTATGCGCTCTGGTGCGAGTAAGAATTATCGACTACTCGGCTCTGTAGATGCTGGAACAAAGTTAACCTTGTTATCTGCTGAAGAAAACGGCTTTATTAAAATTAAAGATGATAAAGACCGCGAAGGTTGGATAGAAACTAAGTTTGTTACCAAAACGGCAGGCTTACACCAACAGTACAAAACACTAAGTAGCGAAATGAGCACTATGCAAGAAAACCTGCGCCAAGCTCAAATAGAACTTCCGCAGCTACAAGAGCAAAACCAAACTTTAACTGATCAAAACCTGCAGTTATCGGCCCAAATTACTAAGCTTAAAACGACACTAGAACAAGAGCGCACCCAAAAAGAAGCTGCTAGCTCAAAAGAGAAACGTCAGCTACTTACTTACGGTGGTGCTATTGCGTTTTTAGGCCTGTTTTTAGGTATTATATTAACGATAGTGTTGTCGCGTCGTAAGCGCTACGAAGGCTGGGCATAATCCTCCTTTCTATTGAATACAAAAAAGCCGCTTTATAGCTGTCTCTTATACACAAATCCCTGCTAAGAAATTAGCGGGGATTTTTTTGAACTAAATCTCAATGTCATGATCAGATCTTCAAATCTTGTTTGAGGGCACATTATGATTAACGAA
>NZ_JADYWS010000021.1:0-89067 GCF_015864715.1 Pseudoalteromonas sp. NZS71
CATCGTCTAGAGGCCTAGGACACCGCCCTTTCACGGCGGTAACAGGGGTTCGAATCCCCTTGGGGACGCCACTTACTTATTTTTAATAGGAAAGTGAAGTGTTATTAAGAAAGCTCGCCTGAAACGAGTCTAAAAATTCAGTTGTCCTAGTGACACATTTATGTGTCCCCATCGTCTAGAGGCCTAGGACACCGCCCTTTCACGGCGGTAACAGGGGTTCGAATCCCCTTGGGGACGCCACTTACTATTTATAGTATTGTATTAAGCAGTGCGACACCGCACTCTCTATGCACGACGTTATCAAGAGTACTAATCTCTTGGGGACGCCACTTACTATTTTAAGTATTGTATAAAGCAGTGTTACATAACACTCTATATGCACGATGTTATTAAGAGTATCAATCTCTTAGCTATGTCATTTACTACTTAGATAGGGAAGTGCAGTGTTATTAGAATAAAACCACAAATTAATACCCTCATTTTACACTTCATTTTTATATCAATCTATTTACACTTTGTTACAAAACCAAACCCATAATCGCTCCATATTCCTTGTTGTACTTTTAATTAGTCTTTAAACTCATTGAGTTAATTTAAATATGGACTAAAAAATGAAACTCACAAAAATTGCACTTGCTGTTTTACTTGCATCAGGGTTGGCTGCATGTAATAGCTCAACTCAAGCTGTTGATAAAAATATTGTTACAGAAACATCAATTCCTGGCGTTACACTTATTGAATCAGTGAAATCTAATGCAGGTGAAATCAACATACCGTATAAAAAATATAAACTAGATAACGGTTTAACTGTAATTGTGCATGAGGATCATTCAGATCCCTTAGTACACGTTGATGTAACATACCACGTTGGTTCTGCTCGCGAAGAGTTGGGTAAGTCAGGCTTTGCTCACTTTTTTGAGCATATGATGTTTCAAGGTTCAGAGAATGTTGCTGATGAGGAACATTTTAAAATAATATCTGAAGCAGGCGGTACTTTAAATGGTACAACTAACTCAGATAGAACAAATTATTTTGAAACAGTACCTGTAAATCAATTAGAAAAAATGTTGTGGCTAGAAGCTGATCGAATGGGCTTTTTACTCGATGCTGTAACCCAAGAAAAATTTGAAGTACAACGCGAAACAGTAAAAAATGAGCGCGGCCAACGTGTTGATAATCGCCCTTATGGTCGTTTAGGTGAACGTGTTGCTCAAGCGATGTATCCAGATGGTCATCCATATTCATGGCCAGTAATTGGTTTTATGGACGATCTTAATCGCGTAAATGTAAATGATTTAAAAGCATTCTTTTTAAAGTGGTATGGTCCTAATAATGCAACGCTTACTATTGGTGGCGATATCAACGCTAATGAAATACTGCCATTAGTTACTAAATACTTTGCACCAATTCCAAAAGGCCCTGAAATCCCTACAGTAGAAAAAACAGCTGTAACACTAGATGCTGATAGATATATTTCAATGGAAGATAAGGTACATTTACCTTTATTAAGTATGAGTTTCCCAACTACTTACGCTCGCTCTGAAGATGAAGCACCTCTTGATATACTTGCTGAAATATTGGGTGGTGGTAATAATTCACTACTATACAAAAACTTAGTTAAAACTCAACTTGCTGTTCAAGCAAGTGCAAATCATCCATGCCAAGAGTTAGCGTGTTCAATTAGTCTTTATGCTTTACCAAATCCTACAGCAGGGAAAACGTTAGCTGATATGGAAAAAATCATTCGTGATTCATTTGTTGAATTTGAAGAGCGTGGCGTTACACAAGATGATTTAGATAAAGTAAAAGCTAAAATAGAATCGGGTGCAATTTTTGGTCTGCAAAGCGTATCAGGAAAAGTCTCTCAACTAGCCGCGTCAGAAACGTTTACAGGTAACCCAAATTCAGCTAAAGATGAGATTGCACGTTATAACAAAGTTACAAAAGCTGATGTTATGCGTGTTTTTAATCAATATATCAAAGGTAAATCTGCCGTTATTATGAGTGTTGTACCAGAAGGGCAAACTCAACTTATAGCTGCTCCAGACAACTTTACGCCTAAATCGCATGATTTTGGAGGTCCATCTACAACTTCAGCTGATGATTTAGTGGCACGAAGAGCTGTTGATACATTTGATCGAAGTGCTCATCCAGAGGCCGGCGCAAATCCTGCTGTTGATGTTCCTACTCTTTGGCAAACTAAGACCGAAAACGGTATTAAAATATTAGGTACTCAAAGTACAGAAACGCCAACTACCGCTATTTTCATTAAAGTTCCGGGTGGCCTGTACAGTGAGCAAGCTAGTAAAGTGGGTTTATCATCAATAACTGCATCGTTAATGAGCGAGTCAACGCAAAACTACACTACAGAGCAGATGAGTAACGCGCTTGAAAAACTAGGTAGCCAGGTAAGTATCTACTCAGATAAAACACATACAAATGTGTATGTTTCTAGCTTAACCAAGAATGTAGATGCAACGCTAAAGCTTGTCGAAGAAAAGTTATTTAAACCAGCATTTAATGCAGATGACTTTGAGCGTAATAAAAAGCAAATCATTCAAAATATTCAACATTCAATGAAGGATGCTGGGTATTTAGCATCTAATACATATAGTAAATTACTATATGGCAACAATATAGCTGCACTTCCAAGTACTGGAACGCTTAATAGTATAGAGGCTATTACACTTGCTGACGTTAAAGCTTTTTATAGCGCAAACTTTAAACCGCAGGGCGCTCAAGTAATTATTGTTTCTGATTTAAAAGAGTCAACAATTGAACCAAAAGTTAAAGCTACACTTACAAATTGGAAAGGTAAATCGAGCTTAGTAGCGGTTGATTTCAGTGAACCTAAAGTAGAAACTAATGTAATTTATTTGGTTGATAAACCAGACGCTCCTCAATCAGAAATTCGTATTGGTAAACGCGATATGGTTGAAGATATTACAGGTGAGTTCTTTAAAGCTAACTTGATGAACTTTGCACTTGGTGGCACGTTTAACAGCCGTATCAATTTAAATTTACGAGAAGATAAAGGCTACACTTACGGTGCTCGCTCTCGTTTCTGGGGTGATAAAACATCAGGTGGCTTTACCGCTTCTGCAGCGGTGAGAGCCGACTCTACTGCAGCGTCTATTACAGAGTTTACTAATGAGCTTAATAACTATGCTCAAAACGGTGTCACTGACGAAGAGCTTATGTTTATGCGTAAGGCTATCAATCAAAAAGATGCGCTTAAATACGAAACGCCTAATGCAAAACTTGGCTTTTTAGCACAAATATTAGAGTTCGATTTAAAACCTAGCTTTGTAAAAGAAAGAAATGAGATTGTTAGCAATATTAGCAAAGAAGAAGTTAACGCCTTAGCTAAAAAACACTTAAATACTAAAGACATGATTTATTTAGTAGTGGGTGATGCTAAAACACTTCGTCCAGAGCTCGAAAAATTGGGTATGAAAGTTGTTGACTACAGCCTTTAATATTTAAATAAATGATTAGAATTATAAAGCAGCTTTTTTAGTTGCTTTTTTTTTGCCTAATTGTAGAGTGTTGAATTTTTTGTGAAGTAGATTACAAAGAGCAGCTACAGCGTCTTTCCTTAAGATATAAAATATAGTTTCGTAGCTTAAGCCTTCAAATAACACCCCATTCCTAGCTCTTTTATTCAGTACTTATAAAGATTCGATTTGGTAGCATAAATTTAAACATCCAACTTTATTAGGAGGATTTATGGCAAGTGGATGGGCACGAGACGGTGCAATTCAAGATCAAATTGATGCGAGTGTTAATGACGCCGTACAGTATGCAAGAAGCAATTTAATATCTGGCGCAAGTGCAGAGCTATGTGATGAGTGCGATGAGAAAATCCCACAAGCACGAAGACTCGCGTTACCAGGAGTGCGCTACTGTGTTGCATGTCAAGCTGCAATAGAAGGTAATGATGCTAGCGCTAAATCGTTTAATAGACGTGGCAGTAAAGATAGTCAGTTGCGTTAAAAAGGTGCTGAAAAGCACCTTTTTACTTAATACCAATCTGCATAAATATTTGAACAATTTATAAAATTAAACCCCTCCATAGTTATACCAACCAGCATAAATCTTTGATCAATTTAACGAATTAAATTGCACTATAACGTCGTTAAAAATTTTTATTTAGAACAACTAGATACAAAAATTTTTGCCTAGTCCTAGCGTAATTTTCTTAACGTTAAATAGACCCCATATATAAGCAGATTGGCATTAAGCAAATTGTTATAACTTGAATTAGTTGGTAGGTAATTTAAAATTTACTCATGTCATCTTTTTTCTGAATTAGCTCAATTGCATAGCCATCAGGGTCTTTTACAAAAGCAATTTCAGTAGTGCCGCCTTTTACTGGTCCAGGTTCACGACTAACATTACCACCGGCTGCTCTAATATCAGCACAGGCCTTGTAAATATCATCAAACTCAATGGCAATATGACCATATCCATTACCCAGGTCGTAGCTATCTTCGTCCCAGTTATAAGTTAACTCTAATACTGTATTATCTGCTTCCTCGCCATATCCAATAAAAGCAAGAGTGTATCTGTATTCACTGTTATCAGCTCTGCGTAATTCTTTCATACCTAATACTTCAGTATAAAAAGCAATTGATTTGTCTAAATCCGCAACACGCAGCATAGTATGTAATAAACGCATTATTCAGTTCCTTTAGTGATTTTTCAAAGTTCAGTATATTTTTAACTAAGCGCTATTATTAGGCGCATTTTGTGGTTTTTATATGTATTAGCCATATATGTAGGCGTTACGTACAAATCACAACCTCAATACCATTTAGAGTTGGAAGCTGTTCACGTATGGTCTTTATAATTTTACCAATAACATCAACTGTAAATTACCAATTAATGAACTATTTTATTGAATTTTGCATATTTAAATAAAGAACACTCAATTATTGGTCAACCTATTAGTATAAAAAAAGTTACTGATTGTTCAACAAAAATTAACCTATGTCTGATTGGGTTTGTTATGTCTAACTATTTGTTTTTAATTGATATTAAATTTATTTGTATGTAATTTGTAAAAATACGGGATTTACTTGGTTAACTTATTGGTTGACAAAAAAGGCGTATGGTAATACAGTTTTTGCATACCAATTGGTAAGTTGCTTGGTTTGAGTGAATACAATGTATTGGTAATTAATCAGAGTTACGTTTTGCACAGGTTAATTTATAAATAACTCAAGCTTAAAGTTACTCTACAAATTGAAACAAAGACACAGCGTATTTTAAAGTAGATTTTACTTGTTCTTATAAAAGTATGCGCCACATATTTAGGAGTTATTCATGTCAAAACCAGTCATCGGTTTCATCGGCTTAGGCTTAATGGGCGGCAACATGGCCGAAAATTTACAAAACAAAGGCTATGAGCTAATTGTTATGGACCTTAGCAAAGATGCGGTTGCAGCATGTGTCGCTAGAGGCGCAAAAACAGCAAGCACTGCTAAAGAGCTAGCTGAAGGTTCAGATATTGTTATGTTTTGTCTTACAACTTCTGCCGTTGTAGAAAAAATCATTTATGCAGAAGACGGTATCCTAGCGGGTATTAAAGAAGGTGCAGTACTAGTTGATTTTGGTACTTCTATTCCATCATCTACTAAAAAAATTGGTGCTGATTTAGCAGCTAAAGGCGCAGGCATGATTGATGCTCCTCTTGGTCGTACACCAGCACATGCTAAAGACGGCCTTTTAAACATCATGGCTGCAGGCGATATTGATACATTCAATAAAGTTAAACCAGTACTAGAAGATCAAGGTGAAAACGTTTTCCATCTTGGCGAGCTAGGTGCAGGTCATACAACTAAGCTTATCAACAACTTCATGGGCATGACTACAGTATGTGCTATGTCACAAGCATTTGCAGTTGCAGAGCTTGCCGGTGTTGACCGTCAACAACTTTTTGACATTATGTCGACTGGTCCATCTAACTCACCGTTTATGCAATTTTGTAAAAACTATGCAGTTGATAATGTTAGCGACCTTGGTTTCTCGATTGCTAATGCAAACAAAGATTTAGGCTACTTCCTACAAATGGTAGAAGACCTAGGTACTGAATCAAAAATCGCTGAAGGTTCATCAGCTAACCTACAAGCAGCGTTTGACGCTGGTATGGGTCAAGGTAACGTTCCTGAAATTTTTGATTATTTCAAAAAGCTAGAAAAGTAATACTTCTCGACCTTATTGAGCGCTTTAAGCTTTTAGCTTAAGGCGCTTTAACACACATGACACCAATTGACTAAAGTCTTTGTGCAATGTCAGCTTTTTTAAATTCTGATGAAGCACTACTTTCAGTCACAACGAAAAAGAGTTAACTATGCGTTTGATTAACACAATAAAGCTTAGTCTAGTTCTCATCGGTTGCATATCCACACAAATAGCGGCCAAAGATTATTTTGTAGAAAGTAAACAAGCTTTTAATGATATCGCAGCTAATCTAGTTGCTGGCGACAAAGTAGTACTTAAAAATGGTACTTGGTCTGACTTCGAAATCCTACTTGAAGGCCAAGGTACAAAAAACTCTCCTATTTTATTGACCGCTGAAACTAACGGTAAAGTAATTTTATCGGGTCAATCGAACCTAAGACTTGCAGGTAAATACCTTGAAGCCTCAGGTTTAGTATTTAAAGACGGCTACACACCGAGCTCAGCTGTAATAGAGTTTCGTAAAAATAAAAATGAATTAGCCTACAATTCACGAGTTACTCAAACAGTAATCGATAATTACAGTAATCCAGACAAACGAGAGTCTGATTATTGGGTTGCATTATATGGACAACATAACCGCTTTGATCATAGCCATTTAGTTGGCAAACGAAATAAAGGTGTGACAGTTGCTGTTCGTTTAAACACTCAAGCAAGTCAGGAAAACTATCACCGCATAGACAACAACTATTTTGGCTACCGTCCAACTTTTGGTTCAAACGGTGGTGAAACCCTGCGTATTGGCACCAGCCATTACTCATTAACTGATTCGCATACATTGGTAGAAAATAACTATTTTGAACGCACCAATGGTGAAGTAGAAATTGTGTCGGTTAAGTCAGGTAAAAACATCCTTCGTAATAACGTATTTTATGAAGCGCGCGGTACATTAACGCTGCGCCATGGTAACGGTAACCTTATAGAAGAAAATATTTTTATTGGTAATGGTGTTGACCACACAGGTGGTATTCGCGTTATCAATAAAGACCAAATTGTAAGAAATAACTACCTACAAGGTCTAACAGGGTATCGTTTTGGCAGTGGTTTTACTGTGATGAACGGCGTACCAAATTCATCTATAAATCGTTATCACCAAGTTGAAAATGCGACAATTGAAAACAACACATTTATAAATGTGCGTCATATTCAACTTGCCGCTGGTAGCGATGCTGAGCGTAGCGCTGCACCTAAAGATAGCGTAATGAAAAACAACTTAATCATAAATCAAGATGGTGAACAGCCATTTACAACATTTGATGATGTAAGCGGGCTGGTACTAAGTAACAACATTGCTGATACAAAAGTACTTTCTGAGCTAACGTACGGTGTAAAAAAAGAAAAAATCACGCTTAAAAAAGCAAGTAATGGTCTACTTTACCCAACATCTAAAAGTTTAAATGTAGGTGCAAAGCGCGATTTAAAAGTACTTAAAAAAGAAGATACCGGTGTTAGCTGGTATGCAAAAGTACCTGCTTTAGTTGATTTTGATTCTGGTAAGACACATTCTGTTAAAGCTGATGTAAGTGCATTACTAGACGCTATTGATAATGCCGAGTCGGGCGATGTTCTAGAACTAGCGCCTGGCCAGTATGATGTTTCTAAACTGGTTAAAATTGATAAAACGTTGACAATTAAAGCAAAGCAGAACACAAAGTCTAAACTTACTTTTCAACGCTCTACCTTGTTTGAAATACATGATGGCGGCAGCTTAAAACTAGATGGTTTATCTATTTCAGGTGAAAACGCGCCAGATGCAATAGGTAACAGCATTGTTCGTACGCAAAAATGGGGTATGGTTGATAATTACCGCTTTGTAATGACCAACTCAGAGTTAAATGCTTTAGATATTAATCATTCATTTCATTTCTTTATCACTGGTAAAGGTGCAATGGCTGACGAAATTATTATTACAGGTAATACCTTTAATACAGTAACAGGTGACATTTTACGTCTAAATACTGAAATTGAAGACTTAGGTGTTTATAACGCGGAATACGTTATTATAAATAATAATACATTTAATGATGTGCAAGGTGGTGTACTTAAGCTTTACCGTGGTGGTACTGATGAAAGTACATTTGGCCCTCATTTTGAAATGACAAATAACACGCTTAATAACGTTGGCCTTGGTAAGCGTAACAAAGAGCAAGCGAGCATTTATGTTCACGGTGTTCAGGTTACTAATATCAAAGATAATAAATTTGTTAAATCTGCTCCTATTGTTGTAGAGCACACAGTAGGCGAGCCTAAAACTGAAATCTCAGACAATACATTTGATGCAACCAAAGCACCAAGTGTTAAAGAGTTAAGAGTTAAAGGCCCACATACAGCAGTATTAAAAAATAACAACATTTTAAATAAGGCAGGGTAAATACTATGTACTTATTAAAATGCCAAACAGGTTTTAAAATAGCGGCTGTAGCAGCACTTACATTACTTACATCATTGGGTGCTCATGCAGCGCACCCAAACTTAGTAATTACTACTGATGACGTAAGTCATATGCGCCAAGCAATAGGCAGCGAAGGTAAATTTTCTACTGCGTTTGAGCTATTAAAAGCGCAAGTAGACGAACAAATAGCTCAACCAATTGCGGTACCTGTACCAAAAGATGGTGGTGGTGGTTATACACATGAACGCCACAAAAAAAATTATCAGCTTATGTATAACGCAGGCATCATTTATCAACTAAGCCAAGATGATAAATATGCAAATTACGTGCGTGATATGTTGCTTGAGTATGCAAAATTATACCCAACGCTTGGTCTGCATCCAAAACGTAAAATGGACTCGCAAAATCCAGGTAAGTTTTTTTGGCAAAGCCTAAATGAAGCAATGTGGCTTGTGTACACAATACAAGCTTATGATCTAATTCATGACTCGTTAAATGCCGATAACATTAAAACAATCGAGGATGACTTACTACGTCCTGTTTCGTTGTTCACATCAGTAGGCCAACCCTCTACATTTAATAAAGTACATAACCATGGAACATGGGCAACAGCGGGTGTTGGCATGGCAGGGTATGTATTAGGTGAACCTGAGTGGGTAGAAAAATCATTATACGATTTAGAAAAGTCGGGTAAAGGTGGCTTTATTAAGCAGCTAGAAATGCTGTTTTCACCACAAGGTTACTATAACGAAGGTCCTTACTATCAACGCTTTGCACTATTACCCTTTGTAACGTTTGCTAAAGCGATTGAAAACAACGAACCACAACGAAAAATCTTTGAATATCGTGATGGCATATTATTAAAAGCGATTGATACGACGATTCAACTTAGCTACAACGGTTTGTTTTTTCCAATTAACGATGCAATAAAAAGTAAAGGTATCGATACTATTGAGTTAGTTAATGGTGTAACTGCAGCGTATGGATTAACTAACGACGCAGGCTACCTTGATATTGCTAAGCAACAAGACCAAATAATTCTCTCTGGTGATGGACTAAAAGTAGCTCAAGCACTTGATAACAACATGGCAAAACCTTATTCGTTTAAATCTGTTGCCTTCGGCGATGGTAATGACGGTAAACAAGGTGCTCTAGTTGTAATGAGAACGCAGGTAGGTGGCGATCAAGCTCTACTATTTAAACCTGCTGCACAAGGCTTAGGTCACGGTCATTTTGATAAACTAACATGGCAGTTTTACGACCACGGTAATGAAATTGTATCTGATTATGGCGCAGCACGTTTTTTAAATGTAGAAGCTAAATACGGCGGTCGTTATTTACCTGAAAACGAAACTTACGCTAAACACACTGTTGCGCACAATACGGTAGTGGTTGACGAAACAACGCATTTTAATGCAAATGTTGAAGTAGGAAATAGTAATTACCCTACACTTAACTTTTTCGAAACGAATGAATACGGCACGGTTTCAAGCGGCGAAATAAGCACAGCTTATAAAGGCGTTGATCTTGAGCGTACGCTTGCACTTATTAACTTACCTGAACTACAAAGTACAGTTGCACTTGATATATTTGATGTTGCAGCAAATAAAGCACATCAGCTTGATTTGCCTTTGCATTATAAAGGTCAGCTTATAGATACCAGCTTTGAGCTAAAAGCGAATGCAACACAACTGTCTGCATTAGGTACTAAAAATGGCTACCAGCATCTATGGCTTAAAGCTCAAGCGCAACCTCAAAGTGGTTTAGCTAAAGTAACGTGGTTAAACGAAAATGGTCGCTTTTATACGCAAACGAGTTTGGTGAAAGGTGATGAGTCTTTCTTGTTTACTCAAATAGGCGCAAACGACCCTGATTTTAACTTACGCAACGAAAACGGTTTTATTCGTCGTGTTGAGGGTCAAAAGCATCATAAATTTATATCTGTATTAGAGCCTCACGGTGAATACAATCCAAGTAAAGAATATACGTTAGAAGCTGTTAGTAGAGTTACAAAGCTTGAATATAGTCAGCAGGGCGATTTAACACTTGTTGAACTTGATATTAAAGGCAAGTCATATTTAGTGGCTATTAATAAAGCACCAACCTCAGCTAAAAATACATTCAATTATCAAAATAAAGAGTTCACTTTAAATGGCCGATTAGGCGTTTATATGATGAACAATAATCAGGAGTAAATAGGATGCAAAAGCAAAGCGCAAACTTTTCATTTGGCAACGAGACTGAAATTGAAGATTTAGGAAATGGTCTAAAACGTCAAATGCTAGGTTACAACGAAGAGCTAATGGCTGTTAAAATTTGGTTTGAGAAAGGGGCTATTGGCTATAACCATGCTCACAGACATTCTCAAGTAACGTATGTTGTTGAAGGTGAATTTCACTTTAACATTGATGGCGTAACTAAAATCTTAAAACCGGGTGATAGCTGCTTAATCCCACCATTTGCTGATCATGGAGCTACCTGCCCAACAGGCGGAATCCTGATTGATACCTTTAGCCCAGCGCGTGAAGACTTTCTTGAGGATTAATTATGCAACTTAAAGGCTTACGTTGGTGGGTTATAGCGCTAATTGCGCTAGCTACCATTATTAACTATATCGACCGTCAAGCACTTAGCGTGCTTTGGCCTGATATTGTTGAAGATTTATTCCCTGATGAATCAGCATTAGAACGCAAACAAATATACGCTAATATTTCAATTGTGTTTGTATTTGCTTATGCATTTGGTCAGGCCATATTTGGTAAAATATTTGACTGGGTGGGAACACGCTTCGGTTTTGTTTTATCGATAGGTGTTTGGTCTATTGCAACCGTTGCCCATGCATTTGCACAAGGTGTACTTAGCCTTAGTATTTTTCGCGCAATCTTAGGTGTAGCCGAAGCTGGTAACTGGCCGGGCGCAGCTAAAGGTAATGCTGAATGGTTTCCTACTAAAGAGCGCGCCTTAGCACAGGGTATTTTTAACTCTGGCGCTGCTATCGGCGGTATTATTGCGATTCCTTTAATTGCATACTTAACTATCTACTTTAGCTGGCAAATGGTGTTTGTTTTTGTTGGTGTATTAGGTTTTCTTTGGTTAGTGCCTTGGTTAATTTTAGTTAAAGCGCCGCCTAGCTCTCACCCTTGGCTTACTGCCGAAGAACGTGAATATATCTTAACAGGTCAAAGACGTGTTGATGATAATGGCGATGTGACTGGCGAAGATGAAGAAGAATATAACCCGTCTACTGCTGAGTTACTCTCTCGCAAACAAAGCTGGGGTGTAATTATTGCCTCTGCTGCGATTGACCCTATTTGGTGGTTATTTGTTTTTTGGATACCTATTTACCTAAACGAAGTATACGGCATGGATGTTAAGTCTATTGGTATATACGGTTGGGTTCCTTATGTTGGCGCTATGTTTGGTGCATGGTTTGGTGGCTTACTGGCACAAAATCGACTTAAAGCCGGATGGAACACTGATAAAACACGTAAGTTAACTATTACGCTAGGCTGTTTAATTATGCTACCTGCGTTACTTGCAATGGCAAATCCAGGCGGACCAACGACAGCGGTACTAATTATGGCTGTTATTTTATTTGGTTTTCAAACTGCAATTGGTAATGTGCAAACACTACCAAGTGATTTGTTAGGCAAAAAAGCTGTAGGTACATTATCAGGTTTCTCTGGTATGGCGGCAAAACTTGGTGCTGTAGGCCTTACATCGCTTGTGCCTATTCTTACTGCTGATGGTAACTATACACCAGCATTTGTTATTGGTGCTTCTTTAGCCATTATAGCAATGGCCGCTGTTTGGATTTTAATTCCAAAAATAGAACCTCTTAAAAAGCCTCAATAATCTAGATAATAACTGCTATGCCAACATGTTTTGTATAAGCGCATAGCAGTTAACTACATAGGGTAACTTCCAAGATGAAAAATATTTACTTTATCGGTGAATGCATGGTCGAGCTTAGGGCTATGAGCGCGGCAACACTACACCAATCATTTGCAGGCGATGTTTATAATTCTGCAGTGTATTTAAAGCGTTGCTTCCCACAGGTTACTACTTCGGTTGTTACGGCTTTAGGTCAAGATAATTTAAGTAAAAAAATGCTAGAACGCTTTGAAAGTGAACAAATAAATACACAACTCGTATTTGCTCACGATACCAAAGTACCTGGCATGTATTACATAGAAACCGATGAGCATGGTGAGCGTAGCTTTATTTATTGGCGTAATGATTCTGCAGCTAAAAAGGTTGTTGATTTTTTAGATGCTGATGCACTCGAGCAGCTTAGCCAAGGTGATATGTTTTTCTTTTCAGGAATTTCATTAGCAATAATTGAAGAAAGTGCACGTGAGCATTTTTGGAAAGTTGTAGAGCAGCTCAAAGATGCTGGGGTTAAAATAGTTTTTGATCCTAACTACAGAGCGCGTTTGTGGAATAGTGTAGAGGAAACTAAAGAGCAATATCATTTAGCCTTTACGCTTGCAGATATTACCCTACCTGGCGTTGAAGATTTAACAACACTTTATGACGTTCATAGCGTAGAAGCGGTTGTTGAATATTTAAAACCTTACCAAATTGAAGAAATTGTTGTTAAAAATGGCCCTGAATCGGTAGTGACAAAAGAGGGCAATATTCTTCAAAGCCACACTATAATACCGGTAACAAATGTTGTAGATACGACATCCGCAGGCGATGCTTTTAACGGTGTTTACTTAGGTGCTCGTTTATCTGATAAACCAATTTCGAGTGCTGTACAACTTGCTGCAAAAGCCGCCGGTGCGGTTATACAACAGCCAGGCGCTATTGCTCCAAAAGATATATTTCAGCTAGCAATGGTTGAAGCTGGTACCTGATACCAATTTTATTAAAAACATGATCACCTTAGCGTATTAAATAACTCACTAACTACGTTAAAAATTATTTATATAGAACAACTATGTATCATAATTTTAGCCTTGTTATTGAGCTATTTTCTTGTCGCTATAATAGCTCATTAATTTAATGCAATTGGTATAACAAAATAATTAAACATTAAAGGCCGCCATACCTCGGCCGCATTACTTTTTATAAAGGAACAACGTTATGACTCGCTTTTCTGAACTTATGTCAGGACAAACACTGCTACCTATAATTCAAGCTGATACGCCAGAGCAAGGTGTTCAAATAGCGAAAGCTATGGCTAACGCTGGCCTTACTTTAGTTGAAGTAGTACTAAGAACAGAGGCTTCTTTAGAAGCATTAAAAGCTATTAAGGCACAAGTGCCAGAGCTAAAAGTCGGTGCGGGTACAGTCATAAATACTGACATTTTAGAGCAAGCACTTGAAGCGGGTTCTGACTTTATTGTAACGCCAGCGGTTTCTCCTGCGCTACTTACTGCTCTTGCTAAATGTAATGTGCCGGTACTTCCTGGTGTATCAAACACAGGTGATATTTTAATGGCACTTGAATATGGCTTTGAAGAGCAAAAATTATTCCCGGCTTCGCTTGCCGGAGGAGCACCTTTTGTATCAGCTGTGTCGTCAGTATTTAGAGCAGTCAGCTTTTGCCCTACAGGCGGCGTTAGCGAAAGTAACAAAATGGACTATCTTTCTTTAAATAATGTATTCGCCGTTGGCGGTACTTGGATAGCGAAAAAAGAGTGGGTTGAACAAGAAAATTGGCAAGCAATTACTGATTCTTGTATCCAGGCTTTAAAATAGAAAGGATTTCATAAATGAATTATTTAGCCCCAACAATACTGCCAGGCGTAATCGTTGGCGATGAAGTAAGTGCTGTGTATGAACATGCGCGTACTAATCAATATGCGTTGCCAGCGGTAAATGTTGTTAGTACAACATCTATAAATGCGACGCTAGAAGCTGCTAAAAAGAAAAACTCGCCCGTTATTATTCAGCTTTCTAATGGTGGAGCTCAATTTTTTTGTGGTAAAAGCTTATCTTTACCGGAGCAACAATCAGCAGTGCTTGGGGCGGTAAGTGCTGCAAGATATGTACATTCAGTGGCAGCACATTATGAAGTAGCAGTGATGCTTCATACTGATCACGCAGCTAAAAAGCTACTACCTTGGATTGATGGTTTGCTTGATGAAGGTGAAAGACACTTTGAACTGACTGGCAAACCACTGTTTAGCTCGCATATGATTGATTTGTCAGAAGAGCCTTTAGAAGAAAATATCGAAATTTGTGAACGTTACTTAACGCGTATGGCAAAAATAGGTATGACGCTTGAAATTGAGCTTGGCTGCACGGGCGGCGAAGAAGACGGTGTTGATAACTCACACCTAGACAGCTCTTCTTTATACACTCAGCCTGAAGATGTTGCATTTGCTTACGAACGTTTAAGTCGTATTAGCCCTAACTTTATAATTGCAGCGTCTTTTGGCAATGTTCACGGTGTATATAAGCCGGGTAACGTTGTTCTTACACCAACTATTTTAAAAGATTCACAAGCTTACGTATCAGAAAAATTTAATCTACCAAGCAACTCAATTAACTTTGTGTTTCATGGTGGTAGTGGTTCTGAGTACGATAAAATTGCAGAGTCTTTAACCTATGGTGTAGTTAAAATGAATATTGATACCGATACGCAGTGGGCGTGTTGGACAGGTATTTTAGACTACTACAAAGGTAACCAAGCATACCTACAAGAGCAAATTGGTAACCCTGATGGGGATGATAAGCCAAACAAAAAATATTATGACCCTCGCGTATGGTTGCGTCATTCAGAGCAAAGTATGGTTGCAAGACTAGAGCAATGCTTTGACGATCTAAATTGTGTAAATAGGTATAGCGCATGAAAAGACTAAATACAGTATTAAAAGAAGACGGTGTAGATACCGATCTTATTTTACTTATTCGCACAATTTTAGCGACCAGTAAAGAAATTGCTTTTCGAGTAAGCCAAGGTGAATTAGCCGGTGTTTTAGGTTCAACATTGAATGAAAACATCCAAGGTGAAGTTCAGAAAAAGCTAGATGTAATCGCAAACCAACTACTTAAAGACATCCTACTTGACGACAGCAGCGTACGATCAGTTGCATCAGAGGAAGAAGATCATGCGGTAGGTGGCCACCCTGAAGGTAAGTTTATTGTTGCTTTTGACCCACTAGATGGCTCTTCTAATATTGATGTTAATGGGCAAATAGGCACTATATTTACTATTTACTTAGCCCGTGATGATGTTGCCTTCGACAGCGACGAGCAATTTAGTCAGCCTGGTGTAAATCAAGTATGTGCAGGCTATGTGTTATACGGCCCTTCATCATTACTTGTAATGAGTACTGGCGGTCCAACGCGTTGTTATACATTAGACTCAACGCATGGCGGTTATCTACTGACAAATAAGCAGTTAAGTGTGCCAGAGCAGAGTCGTGAATTTGCCGTTAATATGGCTAACTACCGTTATTGGGACGAACCGACACAAGTGTATTTTGATAAATTGCTTTACACCTGTGAAAGCTTTGAAAAAAGCTCAATGCGTTGGAATGCAGCGATGGTAGGCGACGTTCATCGTATATTATGCCGAGGCGGGTTATTTTTGTATCCGCAAGATAAACGCAGTGGTAACGATAACGGAAAAATAAGACTGCTTTATGAGGCAAACCCGTTGGCACTTTTAGTTGAAAACGCAGGTGGTAAAGCAACCTCTAGAGGAACGCGTATTTTAGATATTGCGCCAACTAGCTTGCATCAACGTGTGCCTGTTGCTTTGGGCTCAAATGAGCCTGTAGAGTTTTATAATAACGCTATTTTATAAACCAGTACTTAATAAAAAAGGGGCAAAAAATAGCCCCTTTCTTTACCCTTATTTTTCATTCTCTCTGTAAATAATCCTTTTTATACAAACTCACTTCATTTCTTAATTTTTTTATAGTCTTCAAATAAGAATACTTCATATATATTAAATAAATCTGATTTACTTAACCCCATGTAAAACCAATTTTTTACTCTAAGGTTATGTATTTTCGCAGTAATTGTGCACGATTGAATTCAATTTTTGACCTGGGATAACAGTGCAGGGTTAACTTTATGTTTATTTATTGTTATTTAATTAGGTGGGTATAGTGGAAAAAGTTATTTTATTATGGTTATATTACCAAGTTGGTTAACAATTTATTTGCAATTTAAATGAATTTGGTAATAAACGCATGATTTATTTGGTAACACACACAATAGATAACCAAATATTAAAACCATAAATTTGGAGAATAGAGCCACCATGAAATTAAAACATTTTGCGCTATGCGCTATTGCAGCTGCAATAGTTGGTTGTGACACAAACTCAAACAACAATGACAACAACTTGGGCTCTATTGCTCTTAGTGGAACTGTTACAAGCGGACAAACATTAACAGCTGAAGTTAGTGACCCTGATGGTATCTCAGGTGACGTGACTTACTATTGGTATGCAGATGGTGAGGCAATTACAGGTGCAAATAGCGCTTCGTTTACACTGACTGACGATCAGATAGGGTTACCAATTACAGTTCAAGGGCTTTATACCGATGATGGCGGTATCAATGAATCGCATATTACAGCTCCAACCGCAGATGTTGCCGCAATCGCATTCCCTGCAAGTTTAACTATTACGGGCGACGCTCTAGTTGGTTCGCAACTAACAGCCAATGTAGCTGACGAAAATGGCTTTGATGGCGATACAGTAACTTATAAATGGTTTGCTGATGACATAGAGATTGCAGATGAAGCACTTTTAACGCTCACGTTAACAGACGCACAGTTTGGTACAGTTATAACAGTTAGTGCATCTTTTGAAGATAGCCGTGGGTTTAACGAGTCTGTGACTTCAACGGGTACAGAGGTTGTAGCACGAACAAACTCAGAAGGCGAAGTTACAATTAGTGGCACGCCAACCGTTGGTAATATATTAACAGCAGAAATTAATGATACCGACGGGGCAACAGGAGATATTACTTACCAATGGCTTGCTGACGCACAAGAGATAGATGGCGCAACACAAAGCACCTTTACAGTTGATGCATCACTTTTAGGTCAAAAGATAAGTGTTCAAGTTGCTTACACAGATGATAATGGATTTATCGAGGATAATACATCAGAGGAAACAATTGCTGTTTCTGCTGTTGCGGTTGACGAAGCCGGTAGCGTCGCCATTATGGGCGTAGCGCCTTATTTGACAAGTGGCGAGTTAACCGCTGAGATAACTGATAACAACGGTGTTGAAGAGGCAAACGTTACTTATACTTGGTCTGCTGATGGCGTTGAAGTAGCCGACAGTAATAGTAAAACATTTACACCTTCTGCTTACGCTGGCTCAATAATGTCGGTAAAAGCTACGTATACAGATAACGATGGTTTTGCGAGTGAGGTTACAAACTCACTTGATACATTAGTTTACACACAATTAGTTAGTAACCCTGAAGCACTCCTTGGTGCTTTAAGCGGCGGTTTAGCTGATGGTGATGTTATTGGCTTAAACACCGGTGTTTATGCTGATATGGACGCAGTTTTATTAACCAGTGCAGTAACGCTTCGCGCTGTAGAAGGTCAAACTCCTGTACTTAGCGGTGAAGTATGTGTGCATGTAGCTGCTGGAGTAGATGGCGCTGGATTAACAGGGCTTACCTTTAAGAATATAGATACTAAAGCGGGTGCATTTTGTGAAACCGAAGAAGGTGCTGTTATTTACTCAGAAGGGGATAACTTTACTTTTTCGCAAAACACGATGGATGGAGAAGAAGCTACACTCAATAACTCTGAATACCATTGGCTGATGATAAAAGGTCAAAGTGCGTTGGTTGAGCGAAATACATTCTCTAATCGAAATGTAGCAGAAAAAGGGTCTGTGATAAAAATATCATCATCAAGCTCTGATCACGTTATTCAATATAATTTATTTAGTGACAGTGATAATCCAAACTTTGGTCAATCAAGTTTATATTTAATCAATGCAGGTAGCACAACGGGTAGCGGTGCAGCTGATAACGCAAACTTTACTATTCAGTATAACCGCGTAGAAAACTTTGTAACAGGTCGTCGTTTAATGCGTGTACAAACTTCTGGTGCAACCATCAAAGGCAATACAATCGTGAATCCTAATGGTGGTATTTCACTAGAAGATGGTGGCTTCAACAGTGTTACAGATAACGTTATTATTCGAACTACCGATATTGCAAGCTCTGATGATCGCCCAGCGGGTATATTAATTACACCACTTGGTCACACCGTAAGTAACAACTACATTGCAGGTATTCGTTCTGGTAATAAAGAAGCGGGCGGTATTGTATTTACGGCAAATCCATTTTCGCAAGCTGACGGCGGTGTGCCAAACTCGGGTAACCAAGCTGTACTTGATGCGGCTGGCGACTTTACACTAAATGTAACAAATAATACAGTTTTGAATTCACAGCAACCTATTGTATTTAGTACAGAAATAGGCTTTAAAGCACCAACAAGTGATTGTGATGAGTTAACCGCAGCGAATGCGCCGGTACTATACGGCCTAACCAAAAATGCGTTTGTTATAAACTTTAATGGAAATTTAATTGCAAACGGTTTAGGCGATCAAACAGACGCAGATACAATAAACAGCAGTGCTACAACTCAAGGCCTATTTTACCCAAATACACTTGATAGTGACCATGCTTTTGAATATGACTGTGACTTAATTAATCATGATAGCTCGCTGCTAAGTAACAACTTTGGTTATATGGATAGTCGAGTATCAGGCGATGCAAGCGGTGACTGGGTTGAAATTAGAAAACTAAATGGTAATGGCGCATTCGATACTGATGGTGCAATTGACCAAGACCCAGCAACTAACGGTAAAGAAGTGCTTGAGTACGTTACAGCAGCAAGTACGTTATTAGAAACTGACCCTGCAGGCCTTCAGGCAGAGGCAGGTGCTAAAGGTCTTCATTATATTCAATCATCTGAAGTAGGTGTTGGATCTACATGGAAAATACAAAACGATTAAGTAACCAATTAATCAGTTAACTTTTAAAAGCCCCAAATTTGGGGCTTTTTTATTATTTATTAATAATCACCACACTTTTCTCAACCTACATTACCCATTTATAAACTAGTTTAGAGCGGTTTATATTCTAGTAAAAAACCTGCCTGACCTACTGGTAATGCCGCTAAGTTAAAATTGGTATACCTTATGGTAATATTAAAACGTCAAATTGGTTGATCATCGTGCTGCCTTTAAGTATATTAACGTCAAAGGTCACATAAAATATACATCAGCATAACAAGCTAACACACTAAAATCACACAACAACAACCAGCGGAGAATTCAAATGTCGTTGAAGTCACGAGATAACAATAATTCTACAACAGGGCAGTTTGCAATGCGCCCAGTTGCAAAATGGGTAAGAACAGCGGTCATCGCAGGTATGGCAAGTTCTTGCGTATTTACAGCAAGCGCACAGGAAGATCAGGGAAAAGCGACAGAAGTTGAAGAAGACGTTGAAATAATTAGTGTTACAGGTACACGTAGAACGATTCAAGACCAAATAGCAATTAAACGTGAAGCAACAACGGTAGTTGATGGCCTGTCATCTGAAGATATTGGTGATTTACCAGCACTGTCTATCGGTGAAGCACTGGAATCAATTACAGGTGCTGCATCTCACCGTGAAAACGGTGGTGCAACAGAAATCACTATTCGTGGTCTTGGTCCATTTTTAAGTGCAACGCATATCAATGGTCGTGAAGCGACTAATGGTAGTGGTGACCGCTCAGTTAACTTTTCGCAGTTTCCGTCAGAACTTGTAAAAAAAGTAGCAATTTATAAAACGCAAGATGCGTCAATGATTGAAGGTGGTGTTGCAGGTGTTATTGCACTTGAAACTATAACTCCACTTGATTTTGGCAAGCAACGTGTATCAGCTGAAGTTAAATTAAACTACAACCCTGATGAAGGTAATGTAGATAACTCACTTCAAAGTGACGCGGGTTACCGTGGCACGTTTAGTTATGTTGACCAGTTTGAATTTGATAACGGCCAAGCCGTTGGTGTGTCTTTTGGCGTACAGCGCCAAGATATCAGCCAACCAGAAGCTGAATACAGAAGCTCTAGCCCATCAGGTTCTTCATTATGGGCGTGTTTAAACGATCCTAATAATACCAATGAAGGTTTTTATCGTAGCAGCGCAGGCGACTGTGAAGACCAAGTTAGTGGCAGTAGCAACCAAGGTTACGATACAGAAATTGATCCTGAAACAGGTAAAGCAGTAAGTGATGGTACTCCTTACGCTTGGACTGGCAGTAGCCGTAGTTACCGCCAAAACGAGACATCAGATGAACGTGATGCAATGTTTTTTGCACTGCAATACCAACCGTCAGCTGATTGGGATGTTAACTTTGACGCACAAATATCAGATAGAACACAACAAGAAGCACGCCACGATTTAATCTTTTTACAAAAACGTGCAACACCAGGCGTAACAGGTCCAACACTTGTTACTAATGATGTAGGCGGTATTTTGCACTGGGAAGGTGAAGAGCGCATTGAATCAGCGGGTGAGCAATTTTCTCGTGAAGAAAACTACCAAGGTTACGGCATAAATATAGAACATACAGTTACCGATAGATTAACTGTTGACTTAGATTTAGCGTATTCAAAAACTGAACGTGAAGAACTTCAAATATCTAACCGTGGTAGAACATCAGGTCGTAATTTCTTTTCTTGGGATATGGGCGATGAGATCCCTCATTTCACACTGACAGACTTTGACGTAACAGATATTTCAAACTTTACAGATAGCCTAAGAACACGACTTGACCGTGAAAATGTTCGTGAAAACGAAGTTATCTCAGCGCGACTAGATTTTGACTATACCTTAGATGGCAATGTTTTCACCAGTATTCAAGGTGGTATTAGAACATCTGAAATGACCTTCCTACAGTATGGTGGTAGCCAAGGTAACGGTTCAAGAAACGAATTTACACTAGACTCTGGTACTGAAGCGCTTGACGTATTACAAGGTTGTCAAATCGATTTCCCAGAATCAGGCTTTTTATCGAGTGTATCTGATGGCGATATCGTAACAAATGTTGATAGTGACGGTAACGTTGTAGATAGCGGTACAGGTTCATCATGGGCTACATACGACAACGTATGTTTCTCACAAGCTGTAGCTGGTTCTAACGCTGATGGTGTGTTTGCTTACCCAGAAGTTGAATATGAAAATGCAGGTACAATTGATGTAACAGAAAAAACAACATCAGTGTACTTAATGGCGAATTACGATACTGAAATGTTTGGTAAATTCATTCGCGGTAACTTTGGTCTTCGTATTGTAGACACAGAAGTAACTTCGATTGGCTTTAGAAATAGCTTTGACGTAGTAACAAGCGACACAGGTGTACTTTCTCTGGTTGAATCTGATAATGGTTCATTGGATAAAATAAAAAGCGGTGGTGACTACACGAAGTATTTACCAAGTTTTAACCTAGTTATTGACTACAGTGAAGATATTTTATTCCGTGCAGGTATATACCGTGGTATGTCACGCGCAGATCCATCTGATTTAGGTTACAGCCGTACATTCCAAGAAGATACAGAAGGTACAGCAACATCAATTAGCGATTTATTAGTGGGTGTAAATGGTTCTGGTAACCCGGACACTCAACCGCTTATGTCGTGGAACTACGATGCTGCGTTTGAATGGTACCCTAACGAAGATTCAATCTTAGCGTTAAGCTTATACTACAAACAGTTCAACGGTGGTTTTCAACAACAAACAGTAATTGAAGATTTTACTGTTGCCGGTGAAACTGTTTCATTACCAATTACTAACTCTGTTACATCAGATGAAGACAGTGAAATATTAGGTCTTGAAGCCTCATTTTCTTACCGCTGGGATAACGGCATCGGTATGAAATTTGGTTACAACTATGCAGACACTGATTTTGAGTTCCAAGATAGCTTATACGGCGATACGTTTGAGACTGACGTAGATGGTAATACTACACAGTTAACTGACGGTATTATTGAGTCGGCTTCAGTACCTGGTTTCTCAAAGCATGTATTTAGCAGTCAGCTGTACTACCAAATTGGTGGATTTGATACTGCTGTTATTTACAAATATCGTAGTGAGTATTTCCAACCATATACTACAAATGGTACTCGACTTCGTTATGTTGATGGCGTAGGTGTGTGGGAAATGCGCGCATCATACAAAATTGATGAGCACTTTAGAGTTAAAGCAGAAGCAATTAACTTGTTCAGTGCACCTAAATCACAAGACTTCTTTGTTGAAGGTAACTTAGGTGAAGTGAATGACTACGGCCCACGTTTATTCTTAGGTTTGAGCTACAAGCTATAATAATAGTTAAACATTAAATCACATTAAAAAGGCGGTTTTACCGCCTTTTTTGATCCTCAAATTCTTCAATTTTATATTTTCGATAACATCAACAAACAGTACTTAAAAACTCACTCCTAAATTACGCTACTTGACTAAAAACAATTAAATTGGTTAACCAATAATGCTGTTTATTCAGCACGCCCAACATCATCGGTTTCTCCTGCCTAAATTATTTCATTTTTAAAACGATAACTATTCTAACCTTTGTTATTGACAGCCCTATTTCTAATAGAATTTAAAAACCATAAATAACATCAACTTAAAATGTAAGTTTTGCTTTTAACTTGAAATTTAGTTAGGTTTTTCTATTTTGGTAATAACATATTGCATAATATTTGATCTAAATTCATTACCAAAAGGTTGACCTTTGTAGGTGTGGGTGTAAATATAAAGTTAAGGGTTTGTAATAATTAAGGGCTTTTAATAAAAACAATAAAGTAGCTGGTTAAACATAGCATTTCACACACACAGGAAAAAAACTATGAGTCACAAGTTATCTAAAATTACACTGGCAGTTATATCGGCAACCGCACTTGGTATGTCTTTGTCTACACAGGCGCAAGAAGCTCCAAAAAAAGCTGCAGACGATCTTGAGGTTATTGAGGTTTCAGGCATTCGACAATCGCTTACAAATGCGCTTGCACAAAAGCGTTCAGCAGATAGCCTTGTTGAGATTATTGAGGCTGTCGATATTGGTAAGCTACCAGATCAAAACCTCGCAGAAGTACTTGAAAATGTAACGGGGATTCAAATTACCCGTGAAGCAGGGGTAGGTACGGGTGTTCAAATTCGTGGTACCAATGCTAATCGTACAGAAGTGAACGGCGTATCAACAGTTGGCTCAGGGTCTGGACGAAGTGGCATTAGTTTTGAGGATGTATCAGCTGCAATCATCTCTGGTGTAGAAGTAATTAAGTCACCAGAAGCAAAAACAATCGAAGGCTCTGTGGGCGCAACAATAAACCTTAAAACAATTCGCCCGTTACAGTTAAATGAAACTCTAGGCTCAATTAGAGTCCAAGGTGAAGATAGTAGCTTATCAACAGATGGTGTGACTCCTAGGGTATCGGGTGCTTGGGGTGATAACTGGGAGCTTGATTCGGGCGGTAAGTTTGGTGTTGTATTTAGTGGTAGTTACAGTGAGCAAGACGTAACCGCATTTCGTCCTCGCGCAGATAGAGATAATTCGGTAGCCGCTGATAGTGGTGCTGCAAGTGCACAATCGTTTGATTTTCTACCAGTACAATTTTTAATTCAAGATTACGATAATTACGAATACGAGACAAAAAACTTCGCAGGTACATTTGAATATGCGCCAAACGACAATATGAAATTCTTTTTTGATGCAGTTGTTAATGATCAAGAGCGCCGCCAAGAAAGCTCAAGAGTACAAGCATCTGGCCTAAGTGATCTTAGAAATGTATCAATACCGAGTGAATTTAAAACAGTTAATTTTGGTTCACTTGACGGACAAAACCTGGGCAGCATACAGGCGGCCGTAAGAGGCGTGATTCCGGTTGAAGACGGTGGTGGCGATCCTAACTTACGTTTTTCTAGCGATACTAATTCACGCATCACAAAGAGCAAAATATTTAGAATAGGGGGCGAATGGCAAGGCGATAGATTATTTGCAAGTGTTGAAGCCTCAACCTCTCGTTCTGATTCAACTACACCAAGTTTTAATACAACGCTCAATTTTATAAATCCAAATGTCGCTACTAATTCGTCAAATGAAAACGGTACTCCTTTTGAGTATGATCTTACAGGTGATGCACTTACATTTGGCATTGCAACGGGGGAGGCAAACGCGCCAACAATGGCTCAATTACTCGACCCTGCAAATGTTGTTCTACGTGACGTAAACCAAGGGCAAGATGAGTCAGAAAATACAGAAGATGCGTTTCGTACAGATTTTACATATTACTTAGATGATGTAATAACGTCAGTCGATTTTGGTTACCGCTACAGTAAAACGAGTAGTGTGTCGGATCAAGTTCGCTCTAACGTTGGTTTAAGAAATATGGCTGATAGCCCAACGGGTGATTTATTTGCACAATTATTAACAGCGGGCCCAGATAACTTTAACGATGGTGATGGGCGAGCACTCTATATTCGTGATTTCTTACTTATAAACCCAGAGCTTGCATCCTCTGATCCACAAGCCGTATTAGCAGCGCTTAACCAAGCGATTGAAGCTAATAATGCAATAACGGGTTCTGATCGCGGTCCAATAAGTTCACCAACGTCTCAAGTAAATGCATTTTTTGATATTGAAGAAGAAACGCATGCCTTATACGCACAAGCTAATTTTGAGTATGGCATGTTTCGCGGTAACTTTGGCCTACGTTATTTAGAGACTGAAGTTACATCGCTAGGTAACTCTGTTACTCAAGATGGAAGTGGCAACGAACTGGTTACTCAGCTAACGTCAAAAGGTGATTACGATTTCTTTTTACCTCGATTCAATTTAGCCGCGAATGTAAGTGAAGATGTGATTGTTCGTTTAGGTTGGTCAAAAGATATTAGGCGCCCAGATTTTGATGACCTATCTACATCTGTTACGTTTGGCACCAGCCCTAATAGTGCCGTTTCAATTGGTAATTCAGGCTTAGCGCCAGAAGAAGTAACCTCTTTCGATATATCTACAGATTGGTATTTTGCACCCGCTGCTTTGTTAAGTGTGGGGTACTTTCATAAAACACGTAGCGATTTGCACGTTACACAACAAGTTGACCCATTTGAAGACCCAAGCACAGGCTTTCGCGATACAAATGGTCCAGAGTGTGAAGGCGGCGGCATATTTAATCCAATTGCAGACATAAACGTGTTTGGCCCAGATGCTGGCGTAGGGTTATGTGTTCCTACGCAAACTACTATTAATGATTCAGGTGAAACAACACAGCAAGGTATTGAGCTTGCAGCTCAATACGACTTATCAAGTTTTGAAAAAGAGCTAGGTTGGGCATCAGGTTTTGGTGTGGTTGCTAACTATACCTATCAAGAATTTTCTGGTGGTGAATCATTTGACACTGCAACGAGTCGTGCAAATGCAGTTTTTGCATTAACAACCGGTAACCCGGATGCAGACATAAGTGCTAAGCAATCACTCATTGATCTGTCAGAAAACGCATATAATATTACATTTTACTATGAGAAATACGGTCTATCTGCTCGAGCGCGTTACACGTGGCGCGAAGGGTACCGTTCAACTGACTTTGGTAGCACCTCGAGCTTTCCATGGGGTTTCCCTGTTGTACAAGAAGACAGAGGGCAGCTTAATGCCAGCATAAGTTATGATGTGAACGATCAGCTAAATATCGGTATTGAAGCCGTTAACTTAACTGAATCAGAAGTTAGCCAGTCTTGTGTTAACGAAGGTGCTTTACTTTGTTTCCAAGGTATTACAGACCGCCGTATTACATTTGGCGCAAGCTATAGATTTTAAAAGTTATAGTTAAATCGAGTCTATGAGTGTGTGTATTTAAAGACGCTAAAAGCAAGCCACCTGGCTTGCTTTTTTTCACCTAAAATTAGTTAATATTTTTAAGAATGATTTATTCCACTTTGTATTTTACTTTTAAATACTGTTAAAGCGGCAATGTCTTGCGACACTGCCACCAGTAATCATTATTGAGATAGTATTAAACCAATACCTTTATTTTTTAACCTTACCCTTAAGAACATAAATTTCACCATCGAAACTGCCTTGTATCGTTAGCCCTTGGCTTGCCAACTCTTGTAAATATTCGATATGGTCATTAGTGATATGCTGGCCTGGGACTAAAAGCGGAATGCCCGGTGGATATGGAGTAACTAAACCTGCACAAATGCGGTTGTTGCTTTTACTGATAGGCACAGATTCGCGGTCGCCATAAAAAGCATCGCTTGGAATACACGCCAAGTCTATGGCAGGTAAATTTTCAGGTAAGCGGGCTCTACGCGTCGATTTCGATAGTTTTACCTTACCGCTGTCTAGCTTTTTCAACGCATTGTACAAACGAATTATTTTTGAGCGCGTGCCGCCAAGCGTAAGTAAAACCAAAATGGTGCTGTGTGTGTATTTTTCTATCTCTAGCCCAATTTCATCCAGTAGATATTTATGAATATCTTTTAATGAGTAAGGTAGCTCACTAATATCAATAAGGATTTTTAATGGGTCGTGGCCCATGTTATCACCACTAAAATGCGGGAATATTTCCATAAAGTCTTGCTTAGCTAATACTTTAATTTGCTTAAGCGAGGCCATCTGTTGTTTAAACTCTTCAACATGATTTAGTAGCGCATTGAGCAGCTTATAGCCTTCCATCTCTAATTGCTTTTGGCACACGTCAAGCGATGCAATAAGCTGATATTTAGGCGATGTACTAGCGTAGATACTATAAATCTCTCGAAAGAAATCGGCATCAAAATCGGGGTCGTTAATATGAATATAAGACGCTTGAGAAAACGCCGATACTACTTTATGCGCCGAATGCGTAATGTAGTCAGCCCCAGCATGTATCGCAGAATAATGACGAAAACTAGGATGAAACAAAGAGTATGCAAACCAGGCTTCATCTATAAACACCTTAATACCATATTGATGAGCATAATCTACGACTTGTTTTAGGTCGCTAAGTAGGCCATCGTAAGTACAACCGGTAAGCACTAGTAATTTAGCATCAGTATTGTTTTCAATTGCTAATTTGATGTCGGCTAACGACGGTGGCGCGAAAATGCCATATTTTGGATTTAAGATACTCGCCAAATAAATGGGGTAACTAGCTGATTGCAAGATGCCATAGTGTACGGACTTATGGCAATTACGGTCGACAATTACTTTATCTCCCTTGCGCAGCAGTGTCTGCAAGATGATTTTATTTGAGGTAGATGAACCATTTGTAACAAAGTAGGTGTGCTTAACCTCAAACGTAGCCGCGGCTGATTCTTGAGCGCGACCAATGGTATTGGTGCTGTCTGATAATGAACCTAGCGAGTCTACCGAAACCGACAGGTCGCCAACAAATACATTACGGCCGTAAAACTGATAAAAATCTTTGATGTAAGGGGAGTTTCTAAAGCTAGAACCCCCACTATGACCAGGTGTGTGCCAAGAGTCGTTTGCTTCACCGACGTAACGACGATACGCCGTCCAGAATGGCGTTTCAGAGCGGTCGTCAAAATCGTTGATCATATAACCTAAAATCGCTTCTGGGTCAGAAATCACTTCATCTTTAAAAAAGAAAGATTCAATTTCTTCTGATTCGTTTACGATCTCCAGCCCTTTAGTGTCGTCGCCAATAACATAAACCGGCAGCTCGAGACGAATTGCCTTTAAATCCTCGATAAAGCGGCTATACATCCGCTCACCCACTTTGTTGTGCATATCCCAGCTTAGAACTACGGCTTGAATATCACCATCTTCCTCTACACATTCCAGCGCGTGTTTAAGCTCGAGGCATTCAATAATATCGATATGGATATCGTCTCGCTCAAAGTTAGGAATGGTCTTTGACAGATTAGTTGAAAGCCCTTGTAAGGTGGCTGGGTCTTGTTCAATTATCAAGATACGAAGTAGAGGTAGCATAGAGGGTTTCGCAATATAATTTTATAATGCTCACTAGCATAACCAAAGGAGTGAGCGTTGTGAAATTAATACTTTGATAATGTTCTATTAATAGTCACATTCTGCGGGTTATCTAAATTAAATTACAAAAATATTGCTAGGCCTTGGGTTAAAAATACGACTCAATTTATTGTTAGTGAGCGTTTAGTTAATGCGGCGCAATTTATTAATAATATAGAATCGACTGGCAGCTAAACGATTAGCTATCTTATCACTAGAGTTCGAATAGAAGTGTGCTAGCCAAGGTTTAACCTGTTAGTTATCAAATACGATAACTTGATTTTTACCAGCACTTTTAGCTTGATATAACAGTTTATCTGCGTTTTCATATAATTTTTCAAACTTACAGTGTTTTGTATCGCCTTTATCTACACCAGCACTAATTGTAACTCTTTGCAATTCAGGTGATATATCAGTTAAATTAAGACTCGCAATTGCCTCTACAAGCCGTTGTGAAATCATTTTTACAATTTCAACATCATGGCTAGGAAAGAAAACTACAAACTCTTCTCCGCCATATCGCCCTACAATATCTTTCTCTCTAGTTTGAAATTTTAGAGCATGGGCTACTCTTTGAAGGACTTTGTCACCAGCATTATGTCCAAATTGATCATTGATGAGTTTAAAGTTATCTATATCTGCAATTAGTAAAAAGCCGCTTTGTTTATCTAAGCGTGAAACTTGTTCATGGAAGCCTCTCCTATTTAATACTTTTGTCAAAGGGTCGATTAACGATTCATTAGTGATGGTTATATTTAGTCGTTTTAATCTTTTAATATGTCGAAATGAGAAAAGTAAAATTAGAATGAAAAGGCTAAGATTAATGAACAGAATTATATTTAACCTAATATGATCAGCCGCTTTGTTTTGCCAATCTATTTCGCTTGGAAATGCAAAGCTACTGAATAAAGAAAGGCTAATTAGTGCTAAATTTAAAATATACATTTTTTGATAAAGTAGAAACACAAATTAGGCAACTTATAAATGAA
Organism: Pseudoalteromonas sp. NZS71; assembly: GCF_015864715.1. NCBI lineage: Bacteria > Pseudomonadati > Pseudomonadota > Gammaproteobacteria > Alteromonadales > Pseudoalteromonadaceae > Pseudoalteromonas > Pseudoalteromonas sp. NZS71. The sequence continues at coordinate 29,590 of NZ_JADYWS010000021.1, forward strand.
TGTAATAATAGACCTTGAATACCAATACTTAAATAGGGCCCAATCATCTTTGCATCAGATACATCTAGCAAAACACCCCATGAAACAACCAGGTATAAAAATCCAATTAAGAGTAGAGATAAAGATATCGTTTCAGGCTTCAACTTAGTTACATACGTTGAAAATAAAATTATAAGAAGTAATGAGCTTATAGAAGATAAAACAGTCATCGGCTCAAACCAAAAACTTGGGGCCTCAATAAAAGAATGATTTTCATTAGCTTCCCAAAACTCAGGAAAGGTCAAAACCTGTAAAAGATCGACATTTGAAAATATGATCAAAAGTTCTTCAAATGTTACTCCCGCAACAGACTCGTTAAAAGCAATAAAGGTGATAAAGCCATTTGAAAGCCAGATACAGAAGGCTGAAGTAATTGCTAAAAGCAAATTGTATAATTGAGTTTTACCACTATAGCTTTTCAACTCGTTATTCCGTTTTTTCTTTAAACTCACACAAGTCTTCAATAATACAGCTGCCACACTTTGGTTTACGTGCTACGCAGGTGTAACGTCCGTGAAGAATCAACCAGTGATGCACGTCTACTTTAAATTCTTTTGGTACAACCTTTTCAAGCTTTTGTTCTACAGCTACAACATCTTTACCCATGGCAAGCTTTGTACGGTTAGATACACGAAATATGTGTGTATCTACGGCTATTACAGGCCAGCCAAAGGCGGTATTGAGTACAACATTAGCGGTTTTACGGCCAACGCCTGGTAGGGCTTCTAGGGCTTCACGATTTTCTGGCACGATGCTGTTATGTTCATCCACCAAAATTTGGCACATTTTGTAAACGTTGGCAGCTTTAGAATTAAATAAGCCGATGGTTTTTATATAATCACGCAGTGTATCGTGACCTATATCTAAAATAGCTTGTGGCGTATTAGCAACAGGGAACAACTTTCGAGTGGCTTTATTAACGCCTACATCGGTTGCTTGCGCTGAGAGTGTTACTGCTACTAGTAACTCAAACGGGCTTGAATATTCAAGCTCAGTAACTGGGTGCGGATTATCGTCGCGCAGGCGCGACAGTATTTGGTGACGTTTTTCTTTATTCATGCAACTTAAAACGTATTAGTGCTAATTGTTGCTCTAATACGTTTTCCCCTTAAGTTAAGCTAGTAACACGTGCTCGAGGGCCTTTTTCAGCCTCTGGCGGTGCAACTTGTTTTGATTTTATTTGTGCGTCAATTACGTTTTTTGCAGCAATAAGTAGCCCAAGTCCTAAAAAGGCACCCGGTGGTAAAATTGCGAGTAAAAATTGGTTATCAAAGTTAAATACTTCTATGCGCAAGCTCTGTGCCCATGGGCCAAGTAATAAGTCGGCACCGTCAAACAGCGTACCTTGGCCGATTAGTTCGCGCATAGTACCTAATACTAACAGTACAGCCATAAAGCCTAAGCCCATCATTAAGCCGTCAAATGCTGATAAATGAACAGGGTTTTTAGAGGCGTATGCTTCGGCGCGGCCAATAATGGCGCAGTTAGTTACAATCAACGGAATAAAAATCCCTAATGATTGATATAAACCAAAGGTATAAGCGTTCATGAGTAATTGAACTATTGTTACAAAGCCCGCGATGATCATTACAAATACAGGTATACGAATATCTTTTGGCACCCAGTTACGCACAATTGATACGGTAACATTTGAGCCTATTAGTACGAGTAAAGTTGCTAAGCCTAAACCTAAGGCATTTGTTACAGTTGAGGTAACGGCAAGCAGTGGACATAAACCTAAAAGCTGCACAAGGGCAGGGTTATTTACCCATACACCTTCTTTGTATAATGTTTTTAACTCACTCATTTAGCTACCTCCATACATTCGGCATTAGGTGCTGCAAAAATATCATCAAAATTAGTTTGTGCGAACAATACGGCATTTTTAACAGAGCTCACAACAGCACGTGGCGTTATGGTCGCGCCTGTAAATTGATCAAACTGGCCGCCATCTTTTTTTACAGCCCAGCGAGCGTCTTCTTCGCTTTCAACCGTTAAGCTTTTAAATGTTGTGATCCAAAGTGATTTTTTAACTTCTACTTTGTCGCCTAAACCAGGAGTTTCTTCGTGTTTAGTGGTACGAACGCCAGCAATAGTGCCATCGCTCAATACAGCTGTTAATAAGTTAATATCGCCACTGTAGCCGTTTGGCGTAACATGCCTAATAACAACAGCGACTGGTTTATTGTTTTTACGAGCACGGTAAATTACTTGGTTTGCGTGTGGGCCTAGTTTTTCGTCAGTAATAATTACGCAATCTTGCGATAATTGATTGTCGTACGATTTTGGGTCGAGCACTTCTTGTAGCTGCGCAGTAAGTTGCAGTTGTTCTTGCTCTGCAATTTTATCGGCAGTAAGTGCATTGATAGAGGCAACTAAGCCCGTTGTTGCTAACGCAAACGCAGTTAAAATAGCACCATTTTTAGCCATTGACGAAATGATCATTTTACTGCTCCATGGCCATAAGTACGTGGCTGTGTGTAGTAGTCTATTAGCGGCACTGCAATATTAATCAATAATACGCTAAATGCGATGGCATCAGGAAAACCACCAAAGGTACGAATTAAATAAATTAGTAAGCCAATTAGCGCGCCATAAATTAAGCGCCCTTTGTTAGTTGTTGCTGCAGATACCGGATCGGTTGCTATAAAAAAGGCCCCCATCATAGTGGCACCACTTAATAAGTGAAATAGGGTGCCCGGCTCTGTACCTGGTGATGCGATATAACCAATAGCACTACATACAGCTAAACTTGCGATAAAACTGACAGGAATATGCCAGTTAATTATTTTTGCTTTTAATAAGTATAAACCACCTACTAAAAAGCCTAAGTTAACCCACACCCAACCAAGGCCAGCCCATTCGTTAAATAATGGCTTTTGCATGCTTTCGGTAACGGTTAAACCGTGTGCTATGTCTGTTTTAACAGTATCCAGCGGTGTTGCCATTGTTAGGCCATCAACCCCTGCACGTACTTGATCTAGGCTAAACCCAGAGGCCGTAAAATCGGTGAATATTAGCCTTAGCTGATCAGCAAAGCCTATTGGCGTATTTATTAAATCGGTAACAGGCAACCATGCGGTCATTTGTACCGGAAACGAAACTAAAAGCAGTACATAAGCCGCCATTGCTGGATTGAATAAGTTAAACCCAAGGCCGCCATAAAGCTGTTTAACTATAACAATAGAAAATAAACAGCCAATAACGATTATCCACCAAGGGGCAAGTGGTGGAATACTCAGTGCCAATAACACGGCAGTAAGCCACGCACTGCCATCACTTAATACAGGCCAAACAGGGCGCTTTCGTATTAGCATTATTGCAGCTTCAAATACGCTTACAGCAACAAGCGCTAGTACCAGTTGAATAAGCACACCTGTACCAAAAAAGAAAACTTGAGCAATTAGCCCAGGAATACACGCAGCAATAACGCTAAGCATTAATCGCGTTAACGATTTATGGCTGTGATTATGCGGCGAACTGGCCATGGTTAATTTCATGACTGATTATTTCCTTCTTTTTGTAACTTTTTAGCTTTTGCTCTCGCAATTGCAGCAGCCACGGCGGCTTTTTTCTTATCGTCGGCTGATTTAGGTTTATCTGCGTTAATAAGAACTGATGAGTCATCGGTGTTACTTTCTGCACTCTTAGGTGCTGCGCTATCAACTTGTGGCTCTTGGGGCTGAGTTTGTTCGGTATCTTCTAGTGCTTTAGCCGCTTTTTTAGCTTTAGCACGAGCTATGGCCGCAGCTACCGCTGCTTTTTTATCATCAACGGGTGCATCAGTTTGTGGCTCTTCACTTGTGGTTTGCTCGGCTTCTTCTAATGCTTTAGCTGCTTTTTTAGCTTTTGCACGAGCAATGGCCGCCGCTACGGCTGCTTTTTTATCATCAACGGATGCCGCGCTTTGTGGCTCTCCACTCACGGTTTGCTCGGTTTCTTCTAATGCTTTAGCTGCTTTTTTGGCTTTTGCACGAGCAATGGCCGCCGCTACTGCTGCTTTTTTGTCATCAACAGGGGCATCAGTTTGTGGCTCTTCACTCACGGACTGCTCAGCGTCTTCTAATGCTTTAGCCGCTTTTTTGGCTTTTGCGCGAGCAATGGCCGCCGCTACGGCTGCTTTTTTATCATCAGCAGGCGTATCGCTTTGTGGCTCTTCACTCACGGTTTGCTCAGCGCCATCTAATGCTTTAGCCGCTTTTTTAGCTTTAGCACGAGCAATGGCGGCCGCTACCGCTGCTTTTTTGTCATCAACAGGGGCATCAGTTTGTGGCTCTTCACTCACGGTTTGCTCAGCGCCATCTAATGCTTTAGCCGCTTTTTTAGCTTTTGCACGAGCAATGGCCGCAGCTACCGCTGACTTTTTATCATCAACAGGGGCCACGTTTTGTGGCTCTTCACTTGCTGCTTGTTCAGCGTTATCTAATGCTTGTGCTGCTTTTTTAGCTTTAGCGCGAGCAATGGCTGCAGCGACTGCTGATTTTTTATCATCAACGGGCGCAGTATCGGCCGATTCATCTGTTTGAGATTTTTGCTCTTTATATTTACGCGCTTGTTCTTTACGTAGTGCGCGCTCTTTTGCTACTTCGCTGTTGTCAGGTTCTAATTCAGCAGATTGATCGCCTAGCTTTTTAGCTTTAGCGCGTGCAATAGCGGCTGCAACAGCTGATTTTTCATCGCCGTTATCTGATTTATTTTTAACGCGGGCTAGTGCATCTGCTACTTTTTGCTTTTCGTCAGCAGATTTAGCGGCAGGTTTACGTTTATGGCGGTTTTGACGTTCTTCTTGCTCGCGATCTAAACGCTCTTTTCGTGCATCAAAACGCTCTTTTGCTCTGTCGGCTTTAATTTTGTCAGCTTGTTGTTCTTTAATTTCAACTTTGGCTATACGGTAGTATTGCACAAGAGGGATTTCACTTGGGCACACATATGCACAAGCACCACATTCAATACAGTCAAATAAATTATGCTCTTGTAGTTTGTCGTACTCTTTTGATTTAGCAAACCACTGCAATTGCTGTGGTAATAAAGAGGCAGGGCAGGCATCAGCACAGGCGCTACAACGTATACAGGCTTTTTCAGGGCCGGGCTCCGCTAGCTCTTTATGATCAGGCGCTAAAATACAGTTAGTTGTTTTAACTATGCCAATACGCACTGTGGGTAGCGTAAAGCCCATCATTGGGCCGCCCATCACAACACTTTGCTGCGGTACAGGCGAGAAACCTTGGCAATCAAGTAAATGCTTTATTTCAGTGCCAAGTAGTGCCCATACATTCCCAGGCTTATGAATAGTGTTACCTGTTACCGTAACTATACGTTCAATGAGTGGTTTACCTTCATAAACGGCTTGTTGTACGGCAAACAAAGTCCCGGTGTTATGCACTAAAATACCAATATCGGCAGGAATACCAATGCTAGGAACTTCACGGTTAGTAAGTAATTTAATTAATTGCTTTTCACCACCAGATGGGTAAATAGTTGGCACCGTTTGAATAATGATTTTTGAGTTATGCTCAGCTGCTTGCTTCATTGCTGCAATAGCTTCAGGCTTATTATCTTCTATACCCACAATGCACAGTGTTGGGTTTAAAAGTTGCTGCATTATTTCAATGCCTTGGATAACTTCTTTAGCGTGTTCGCGCATTAAAACGTCATCGGCAGTAATATAAGGTTCGCACTCAACAGCATTTACAATCAAAAATTCGATAGGTTGCTTGGTATCCGCTTTTACATAAGTAGGAAAACCAGCACCACCCATACCGCTAATACCGGCTTGGTGAATAATATTTATCAGCTCATCATGACTAAGCTCAGCAGGATTTTTATTTTTATTTAGAGCTACCCATTCGTCTTTGCCGTCTGGTTCAATAATAACACTTAGTTCAGGTAGGGCCGATGGGTGTGCTGATGGCATAGGTGCAATATCAGTAACCACACCAGAGCTTGGCGCATGCACAGGTACCGACCAGTTAGCAGCAGGCGCTGTAAGTGGTTGGCCTTTTAAGACGTGTTGGCCTTTTTCTACAAGTAACTTACCATTTGCGCCTATGTGCTGCTTAAGCGCAACAATGAGTTTGTCGGGCAAAGGTAGGCGAGTGATACTCGCACTATTAGAGAGTGATTTTTGTTGTGGTGGGTGTATGCCGCCAGGAAATGCCCACACGGTGCCTTTTTTTATTTGTTCAAGTAACTTGTCCACTCAAACCTCTAATCTATTTGTGTAACAGGAATAGCATCTAGCTGCCATTTCCAGTTTTGTTTAGTTTCGGCTACAGGTAGCATATCAATGCAATCTACAGGGCAAGGCTCAACACATAAATCACAGCCAGTACATTCATCAATTAATACAGTGTGCATTTGACGAGTTGCGCCCAAAATAGCGTCAACCGGGCAGGCTTGAATACATTTGGTACAGCCAATACATTCATCTTCGCGAATATAAGCCACTGTTTTTATAGGTTCTGCTTGCTCGCCACCGGCAAGTGGTTTTTCATCAACACCCATTAAGCCAGCAAGCTTTTTCATGGTTGATTCGCCGCCCGGTGGGCATTTATTTATTTCATCGCCATTGGCTATGGCTTCGGCGTAAGGGCGACAACCCGGGTAGCCACATTGTCCGCATTGAGTTTGCGGCAAAATAGTATCAATTTGCTCAACAATAGGGTTACCTTCAACGCGAAAGCGAATTGCTGCAAACCCTAAAATAAGTCCAAAAATGAGTGCTAGCGAACCAATCGCTATCAAGGCATAAAACAAGGTCATATTAAAACTTCACTAATCCAGTAAAACCCATAAACGCCATCGACATTAAGCCTGCAGTGATCATTGCAATAGAGGCGCCTTTAAAAGGCGTAGGAACGTCAGCAGCGGCTAAACGCTCTCGTAGTGCTGCAAACAATACAAGCACTAAAGAAAAACCAACCGCAGCACCAAAACCATACACTGCAGATTGTAAAAACGAATGATCTTCTTTGATATTTAATAAAGCCACACCTAATACCGCACAGTTAGTGGTGATCAGCGGTAAAAATATGCCTAATAAACGATATAGAGTAGGGCTTGTTTTACGCACAACCATTTCGGTAAATTGCACTACAACGGCAATCACTAAAATAAAGCTCATGGTGCGTAAAAAGGCGATATCCAGAGGGATTAAAATATATTGATTAACTAAATAGCTAGTTACAGAGGCAAGGGTAAGCACAAACGTGGTTGCCAAAGACATACCAATCGCCGTATCAAGCTTACCTGATACGCCCATAAACGGACATAAGCCTAAAAATTGTACTAATACAAAGTTATTAACCAGAACGGTTCCAATCAATAACAAGACATATTCTGTCATGTGTGCCTCACGCTATAATAAACGTGGGTATTATCCTTTTTTCTTTATCGATTAACAACACATGAGAAGCAAATAAACGACTCAATCAGTAATGATATTAAAGCGACTTAAGATTTCAGGTGTAATTAGAATAGGATCGATATTATATGGCTTTAAAATATCTTTAAATTGATCGTGTTCTTGGTATAAATCTAATAGTACTTTATTAAATAGGGCAATTTGTTCAGGAGATAATTGAATTTTATTAAAACCAATAAAATAGGGGGATTCGCTTTGTAAAAAGGCCAAATTAACATGATGTAAGTTAAATTGTTTTAGTCTAGCGCGTGCTTGTAAAGTATTGGCAAAGTACCCATCTATACGATTGTTTTCTATCATTTTTACACCCGTGCCATTGGCATCGGTGAGTAAAACAATATCAAATTCCCTCAATCCGTCTTTAATCATTTGTTGCTGTATTTTGATTAGTTGAAAAGATGCATTTGAAGGGCCAAAAACAGCAATTTGCATTTTTTGTAGATCATTGAGGCTTTTGATGGTTTTTTTTGCACCCTCAGGTTGAAAAAATCCATATTGCATTTTCATAAGCGGGATCGAAAAATAAAGCCATTCGTTGCGGTCAAGATTCCAGCCCATAGGAAAGTTTCCTTGAGCTTGCAGGTTTTTTAACATGAGCTTAGAGCGACGATTTGGTACGCTGATAAACTCACATTTATAATTGAGGCGTTTACACGCTAAGGTAAGTATATCAACAAAGGGGCCAGCGGCATTATCGTGTTCATCAACAAATGAAAATGGAGGATAGTTGTGAGTGCTAAAAACTAATTCTTTTTGCGGGCCGTTTGCGTACAAACTCAAAGGCATAATAAAAAGTATAATAAAGGTAATTACTCTTTTCATGATGCCTCCAATAGACTATATGTCTTTAGGTTTTTCTATGTAATAACCTTGAACGCCATCTAAACACAACGTTTCTATAATGTGCTTTTCTTCTTGGCTCTCAACGCCCTCAGCAAATACGCTAACACCAATGCGGTGGGCTAAATCGACCATTAAGCGCATAAAGTACTGATTGTTTTTATCGTCTTCGAGGCCGCGAGTATAACTTGCGTCCATTTTAATAAAGTCAGGTTTTAAATCTCGGAAAAACTTAAATGAAGTTAAGCCAACACCAAAACGTTCAACTGTAACGCGTGCGCCAACACGGTGAACCATGTCGATAAAGCGCTTACTAGCCTTGATGTTTTGCTGTAAACCAAACTCACTTACTTCAAATACAAGTTTAGATGCAATATGCGTATCTTTCAATAATCGGCGCTCTAGCCAAATTACAAACTGATCGTTGTGTGCACTAGAGGCTGTTACATTTAAACCAAAAAACTTTTCAGATAAATTACGGCTTTTAACCTTTTCAAGAGAAGAGTCTATTATCAGGCGATCAATTTCTATTGCCATATCAAGCTTTTCGGCCATCGCTAAAAAAGAAGCGGTAGGCAGTACTTGATTGTCTTCTGTTTTAAATCGAACTTGTACTTCAGCGTAGGCTTTTATGCTTTTACCAAGCGGCATAATGTTTTGCATCACCAAATGCACACGTTTAGATTCAATAACTTCTTTAATAACCTTACGCCAGTTTTGATTACCAAAACCCGCACTTACGTTATTAACTAAATCGGTTTCACGTTGTACGTGCCATGCGTTTACTTGTTTTGATTGCGCCATACTCATCGCGTTATCAACAACAGAAAGCAATTCGCCTAACGGCTTACCTTTTTCGTAACCTACAATACCCGTATTAGCTACCGAGCTTAACTCTTGGTTTTGTTGGTACTGCGTGAAGCGCGATTGCAGGTTTTCACCAAAGCGCTCAGCTTCTTTTAAAGGAATGTGGGGGAGTACTACCGCAAAGTCAGAGCTGTTTAATCTAAATATTTGGCTGCCAGTGTAAGTGCCGCTTATGTGCTTAATAATATCGGCAACGCCTTTTACGTATTCATCACCTTTTTGATAACCACGGCTTTGGTTTATAGCTTGTAGTTCGCTACAACGAACCATAGCTAAAGAACCAAATGTACTTTGCTCAGTGTTTTCAATATTTTTTTCGTAGTACTCAACAAACATATTACGATTACCAAGCGAGGTAATTACATCTTTGTACGCTTCATGCTTAATAGTCATAGCAGCGCTTTGTATGTCTTCGTTTTTGTTTTTTAAGAAATGTGATAACCGATTAAAGCTAGGTACTAAATCTTTTCCCATTTTTTTCAATCGAGTGCCATCTAGTGCTGTTTCTAAATCATTATCAACTTGGTTTTGATTGATATAAATATCGATAATGTCAGCAACTGTTGTACTTATGTTTTTATTTAAATGGTAAAAAATAGATTTCATTAGAATTATTGGAATAATAACTAAAATGGCAGAAATCAAAATAACAATAAAAAGGGAGGTTTGTAGCTGCGACGCTAAATGCTCAATGTTAAGTACAAATTCAACTTTTATATCTGAGGCGTCATTTACAGCAAACTGAGGGCGCACTGAGTTAAAGTTAGAGAGTACAAAATCAGCAAACATTGGTAATTGAGTAGGGGGGTTAATGCTAAATATTTCAGCCCCTTGGTAATCTCTTAGAGTGAAACTTGAAAACGTTTTACCATCTGCAATTGATTGTTTTAAATTTTGAGCAGAAATATCGTCTAAAGAAAGGTCATTAATATACTTAGTAACAGTAGTTTGCGCACTTTTTTGTGCATCACTTACCGCAGTATCAAAGCTTATAGATATGAAGTAGCTTCCTGCTGCAACACACAATAACCAAGAGATAATTTGTATAAAAATAAGTTTTTTAAATCCAGCCATGTTTTCAGTCTTTTAATAATTCAAAAGGGAAGGAATCAAGTCCTTGATTAATAAACTAAGTACAGCGCATTAAGGAATAAACTAATGCTTTAGTTATATAAGGAAGAGTAGTGGAATTAGCTTGAGATGTCTATGAAATTCTTAGAATTGGCTCCCCCTCCCCGACTCGAACGGGGGACCTGCGGATTAACAGTCCGTCGCTCTAACCAACTGAGCTAAGGGGGAACTAAATGATAATTATGAATTTGGCTCCCCCTCCCCGACTCGAACGGGGGACCTGCGGATTAACAGTCCGTCGCTCTAACCAACTGAGCTAAGGGGGAACTACATCATAAACATAAACTTGGCTCCCCCTCCCCGACTCGAACGGGGGACCTGCGGATTAACAGTCCGTCGCTCTAACCAACTGAGCTAAGGGGGAACATCGTAAACAAAACTTGGCTCCCCCTCCCCGACTCGAACGGGGGACCTGCGGATTAACAGTCCGTCGCTCTAACCAACTGAGCTAAGGGGGAAGCGTCTTGCCTTTCAACGGGGCGAAATATTAATGACCGCGCCGCAAAGTGTCAACATATAAAAGTCATAAATTGAAAAAAGAGGTTTATTCGTTGTTTTTGTGTTCGATCTGCGTGTTTTATAGCTCTATTAAAGTTACTTTTTTAAAAATTTAAGAATACAATGTGACTTTTATTATTGCTGAGTCTTCAAATTGGTTAAATTAAACACGGTATTAAAGTGGCTTGTTATTAAAAAACAACTCAAAAACATAAAAACTCATTTTTTACTTAGCGATATTTTTCGTATTTAATTCGTTTTTTGTTTTAATTTTCTAAAAATATACCTATGCGTATATTCGCAGAAATATTTTTTGATCTAAATTGTGATCTAATCACTATGTATAAAATGAGTATTTGTTTTGTCCGTTCAAAAATAGAGCAATCAATAACTTAACTTTGTATTAAACGTTTTTTTATACCTAACGTACAACTATGTTAAGAAGAAAAATTGGTGAGCTACAGTTTTTAGCGTGAGTTTATAAAAATGCCACAATTAACAAATGGTCAATTGGTTGGATATCACCGAAAATGGAGGCTCTCTCAAAGCCTTTATAAATGCGGGTTTGAATGAGTTATCCACGGTTTCTGTGGATAACTCTGTTTATGAAACTTTAAGAACATCATCGGCACCAATGGTTTAGGGTGCTACAACGATTTCAAGCTTTTAAATCACTATTTTTAATTCAATATAAAACAATGGGTTATGATTTGATGCTGAATGTATGCAACTCGATGAGGGAATTTTTTCGTAACGATAAACCAAGCAGTACCTTTGTGTAAAAAAGCATCATATATCACTGGGTGTTTGTAATAAAAGTTATAAAAATGTGTTTTAATTGGTTTTTGGTGTGTTTAGGCTCTATTTTAACAAAAAGAAGCAAAAACTAAGTTTTACTATTTTTTCGAATCTTTACTTCTTTAATTACTTCAATTGTAGTGATAAATCCGTGGCTTGAACTGCCTTGATGCTTTAAAATGATTCGTTCAGTAAAAGAGGCCTATTTATTTCATGCGCGCAATTTCAAAATCCCAGACTCGCCCAGATTTACTAAACGATCCCATCTTGCCCACATTAAAGACGATGACCATCCCGATGATATTCGGCATGATCACGCTAATGATGTTCAATATTGTCGATACATTCTTTATAAGTTTACTAGGCACTGAGCCGCTTGCAGCGGTGAGCTTTACATTTCCGGTTACCTTTACCGTTATTAGCTTAGCAATAGGGCTGGGGATCGGTACATCGGCAGTAATAGCAAAAGCGCTCGGTAGTAATAAAATAGATGAAGCGCGTTTTGACGCCAGTATTTCTTTAATGGTTGGTGTGGTTCTGGTTATTGTGTTGTCATCTGTTGGGTATTTACTGATTGACCCCATATTTACTTTGCTAGGAGCGGGCGCACAAGTATTGCCGTTAATACACGAATACATGAATGTATGGTTTATCGGTAGTGTATTTTTAATAACCCCAATGATTGGTAACTCGGTACTGCGCGCCAGTGGCGATACAAAAACGCCAAGTATAGTAATGGGTGGAGCAGGGCTGATAAACGCCGTACTCGACCCTATACTGATATTTGGTTTTGGGCCTGTACCAGCGTTAGGTATTCAAGGCGCTGCCATAGCAAGCGTTATTGCATGGTCGGTTGCTGTGGTTATTATTTTATATATATTAGCGGTTAAAAAACGCTTGTTGAGCCTAAAAGCAGGCAAGCAAACAGTGACGGGCGCTATTCGTAAAATATTAAAAATTGGTTTGCCTGCTGCCGGCGCAAACATGCTTACACCAGTTGCAATGGCCGTAATGACCGCTATGGTTGCGCATCACGGGCCAGAGGCCGTAGCTGCATTTGGAGTGGGAAGTCGAATAGAATCTATTGCAAGTATATTAGTGCTTGCACTATCGATGACATTACCGCCATTTGTTAGCCAAAACTTTGGCGCTGGCAAATTATGCCGCGTTAAAGAAGCGTATACCGGCACACTAAAATTTGTAATGGTATGGCAATTTGCCATTTACGTATTACTCATTGCATTTTCAGGTGTTATAAGCCAATTATTTGGTAAAGAACAAGCCGTAATAGATGTAATTAAACTCTTTATTTATACCATCCCGCTAAGTTATGGCTTACAAGGGGTGATCATATTATCAAATTCATCGTTTAATGCTTTACACAAACCAATGTACGCATTGGTATTAAGTGTCATTCGGTTATTCATATTTTATGTACCATTTGCTTATGTAGGCAACGAAATAGCCGGATTATTAGGGCTATTTATTGGCGCTGCTTTAGGTAACTTATTTACAGCAATAGTGGCATACAAATGGTTTATGAAAAAACTAGAAGCGCTGAGCGGCGAATCGTTACAGGAGTGCAATAATTGAGCGACCATTTTCAGTTAAAATCACATTTTAAACCAGCAGGCGATCAGCCCACAGCGATTAAGCAGCTATGCGAAGGATTAGAAGCAGGCCTTGCACACCAAACTTTATTAGGTGCCACCGGTACAGGTAAAACCTTTACCATGGCTAATATTATTAACGATTTAAACCGTCCGACAATAATAATGGCGCACAATAAAACGCTTGCCGCGCAGCTATATGGGGAAATGAAAGAGTTTTTCCCTAAAAATGCGGTTGAGTATTTTGTATCGTATTACGATTACTACCAGCCAGAAGCCTATGTTGTATCTAGCGACACATTTATTGAAAAAGATGCCTCGATAAACGAGCATATAGAACAAATGCGTTTAAGTGCGACCAAAGCACTGCTCGAGCGCCGCGACACTATTATTGTGGCGTCGGTATCGGCTATTTATGGTTTGGGCGACCCTAAATCATACATGAAAATGATGCTACTTTTAAAAGTGGGCGAAAAAGTAGACCAACGCGACATGCTACGTCGCCTAGCTGAAATACAATACACCCGCAACGATATAGATTTTAGCCGTGGTACATATCGTGTTCGTGGTGAAGTGGTTGATATATTTCCTGCAGAATCTAGCACCTTCGCAATTCGCGTAGAAATGTTTGATGACGAAATAGAGCGCTTAAGTATTTTTGACCCGCTTACCGGCGCCGTCGAAAAGCATATAATACGCACCACTATCTATCCAAAAACACACTATGTTACCCCGCGTGAAAAAATACTCGGTGCTATCGATAAAATACAAGAAGAACTAAAAGATCGAAGAGCCCAGTTACTCAGTGCTAATAAATTAGTAGAAGAGCAACGCGTAACGCAGCGTACGCAATACGATATAGAAATGATGCGAGAGCTAGGTTATTGCTCTGGTATAGAAAACTACAGCCGCTATTTATCGGGCCGTACGCCGGGCGATCCGCCACCCACATTACTTGATTATCTCCCAGACGACGCATTGATGATTATTGATGAATCGCACGTAACCGTATCGCAAATTGGCGCAATGTATAAAGGCGACAGAAGCCGTAAAGAAAACTTAGTTGAGTATGGCTTCAGAATGCCCTCAGCAATGGACAACAGGCCGCTGCGCTTTGAAGAATTTGAAGCTATTTCACCACAAACAATTTATGTATCGGCAACGCCTGGCGATTTTGAGTTAGACCGTTGTGTGGGCGCAATCGCAGAGCAAGTAATTCGCCCAACTGGCTTGCTCGATCCACTTATTGAAGTGCGCCCAGTGGGCGATCAGGTTGATGACTTACTTTCAGAAATTTATAAAAGTGTAGAGAAGGGCGAACGCGTACTTGTAACCACTTTGACCAAACGTATGTCTGAGGATTTAACCGATTACTTAAGTGAGCACGACGTAAAAGTGCGTTACTTACATTCAGACATAGACACGGTTGAACGGGTTGAAATTATTCGTGATTTACGTGCGGGTGTGTTTGATGTGTTAGTGGGCATTAACTTACTTCGAGAAGGCCTGGATATGCCAGAAGTGGCGCTAGTAGCCATACTTGATGCCGATAAAGAAGGCTTTTTACGCTCAGCGCGTTCAATCATTCAAACCATTGGTCGTGCAGCACGTCACTTAGATGGCCGCGCTATTTTGTACGGTGATAAAATTACAAAATCGATGGCTAAGGCCATGGACGAAACAGCGCGCAGACGCGAAATTCAGCATGCTTATAATATAGAACACGGTATTGAACCGCATTCACTAGCCAAAAAAATTCTTGATGCGATGGATGTAGGCGAAGAAGCCGGCCCTAAAGATAACCTTAGACTTGTTCGTAAAGACTCTAAAAAGGTACTTAGCGCGAAAGAAATTACAGTGCAAATCAAGCAGCTTGAAACCAAAATGCATGCATACGCAAGCGATCTAGAATTTGAAAAAGCGGGCTCTGTTCGCGATGAAATACATGAACTACAACAACAGTTGATTAATTAAAAATGACAGCAAACTTTACTCCTCTTATTACTGCGCTTGAAGATGCGCCAATTTTAAAAAATGAACTGTGCCGTGTTTTTCATGGCCGTGGCCATAGTGTTGAGGCGTTAAGTCATATTAATTTAGACTTTTATCCGCCTAGTTTGTTTTTGGTTTCGTACGACGAAATTGACGAGCAAACACTAAGCGAGCTTACCGATGTTGTGTGGCAGTGGGCACAAAAAAACCAGCCAGAGCTTATTAGCTCACTTGTGTATCAGCAGCGCGCTGGCGTGCAAAGCCAAAACACCGTGGTTAATGGGCAATTACCTAACCCGCATGTTGTAACCGAAAACGGCATTCGTTTTTTGGTTGATTTACAGAGCCGTCAAAATACCGGAATATTTCCCGATATGCGCAGCGGCCGTGAATTTGTAATGGCTAATAGTAAGCATGGCAAAGTGCTTAACTTATTTTCGTATACATGTGGGTTTTCGCTTGCAGCCATGCAAGGCGGAGCAGATCATGTAATGAACATGGATATGAGCAAAGGCGTGCTAAAAGTCGGCAAGCAAAACCATCAACTAAACGGTTTTGAGCGCGGCGTAAGTTTTTTACCGCATGATATTTTAAAGTCGTTTGGAAAACTAAAAAAAGCAGCCCCGTTTGATTTAATAATAGTTGATCCGCCAAGCTTTCAAAAAGGCAGCTTTATTTTAACTAAAGACTATCAAAAAGTGCTGCGCAGGTTGCCAGAGTTACTTTGCGATACCACACAATTGTTATTGTGCGCTAATAGCCCAGAGCTTAGCGAAGACGCGTTTAAAGCGTTAATAAACGAGCACACCCAAGGCGCAATTGAATTTGTTGAGCGCCTAGCCCCTACCGAGCGTTTTATTGAAGTAGACAGCGACAGAAGCTTAAAAGCACTTATCTACAAAACGTCACAATCTGCTGATTAAATGAAGCTCAGCAAACGCCTAACTGCCATTGATACATTAATCTCGCAGCATCACGATATTATTTGGGATTGCTGCTGCGACCATGGTTATTTAGGTATGGCGCTATTAAAACGCGCAGCTGCAAACCAGGTTATTTTTGTAGATATAGTCGCGACCTTAATGAACGACCTAGAAGTACAATTATCATCTATTAATAAATTACAAAAAACCTGTAATAAAAATCCGCAGTGGCAGGTCTTATGTCAGGATGTAGGCAAAATTGAAATTGCTCAAAGTAAAAGCCAAGTAGTTGTAATCGCAGGTGTTGGCGGTGAGCTGTTGTTAAGTTTAATACAACAAATCACTGCTAATAACGTAAGTGAGCATTTAAATAATGTTCGGTTTATTTTGTGCCCCGTGCATCACACTTATAAGTTGCGAGTCGGTTTAAAGCAATTAGGTTTAGGGCTTGTAAGTGAGCAAATAGTTTACGACAACAAACGTTTTTATGAAGTGATTGAAGTGAGCTTTAGTAGCAATAATGAGATTAGTCATACCGGCAATAAAATGTGGGACTTTGCTAGTGCAGAACACGCTATGTACCAGCGGCAACTCATAAATCATTATAATAAAATGTTCAATAAAGATAAGCCATACTATCAAAAAGTTATAACAGACTATCAAGAACTCACCGATAGTTAAAAAAGCCCGAAAGTAGGGCGTACATGTGATCTAATTACGACATTTACGACGTAATGTGTTCATAGTTTATATCGCACAACGCGAGTTTATTTGGTTTATTTATGTCAGATAACAAGAGTCACATTAATCATTTGCTTAGCAATGAGCAAAAATGGCAACACAGCTACGAGCAACCTATTTCTTATGCACCCCTTGTGCAATTGGCTAATAGTAGCTGGGTAGTGCCACAACATTTTTTACGTTACAAGCACACGCTTGAAAGCGTAAACGAAGTGCTTGATAGTATAGAATTTTCGGCTCATTTTAGAGTGCTTGCTGCACAAAAAGGTGAAGAAATTTACCTGCAGGTAGCAGTGCTGAGCCCAGATAACTATCAAAAAAGTGCATCTGCAAATGAAGGCAAAGCCAAAAAGCTATTATTTGGCAGACGCTGGATAGTAGAGGAAAACCTACCTACTTCAGAACTTATTCAAACTGCATTTTTAGCGTTAAAAGTAGCGCGTGAACATGAAGTAAGAGAGCTTTTTCAGTTAATGCAAAGCGGCGCAACAAGTACGCCATTTAATAACCATCACGACTTACCGGTAATGGCGCAAAACCCTGAGCTTGTTAAAAGTGAAAGTGCTGAAAGCCGTGTTGATGAAGTGCTTAAACGTATTGTATTTGCAGGAAAAAGTATTGAGCTTAAGAGCCAGCAGCAAATAGCCGAGCAACATTTATATACTGTTGAGCTGTTGTGTGAAGATTGCCAACTTAGCGAGTTTAATAAAAAAACAATCGCGTTTTTAACAGAAGATCCATCCGCTAATAGCTTTTTACACGCCTTAATTACAGCATTAGTAGCCACAAGCAATGATTACGTAAACGAGCAATTTAAGTACAAAGGTTTTGCCCGCTTTAGTAAACACGTTGTGGTTGAGCAAATAGGTAACTTAAGTATCGCTATGCGCTCGCCAAGTACCGTAGGGCTTTGCTCTATGGGTAAGCAACATGCTAATCAGTTAAATTTTGAGATAGACAGCGGGCGAGCACCACAGGGCTGCGGGCAAGCTATTGGTGGGTTTTTAGCTGCTCATGGCATTGAGCAGCCAGAAAATGCACATTTATATCCAAATTACTTATAACAATTTAAAGCTTATTAATTTCATCTTTAACGCTAAAGCTTGAATCGGTAACAATAGCCTCAAGTGTTTGTACACGCTCTTTTAATGCAAGCACTTGTGCATTTGTTTCAGCTAATTGTTTATGGGCATCGCTGTTGTTGTTTTGCATTTTATGCTTAAACTCAAGATGCTTTTTATACATATCGTAAACTACTCCTGAGCCAACCGAAATTAGCACAATAAGTACAATCATCGTAGTTCCAGACATAACCTCATTCCTTATCATTTTATTATTCGTTTATGGTTAAAGTATAACCTTTAAGCGCTTTTGATAAAGCTGACAATTGTAACTTAATTTGTATACTTTATTTAATTCAGCTTTAAGCGTGTTCATCATTTATACACTTAAGATATTGTTTAATGGCTAGGGCGTGTTAATCTTTGTGGATTGAAATTTGTTCAATCTAGGGGCGATTAAATCGCGGCGCGAGGTTTGTAACCTAGTGGGCTAAGTAAAAACCGAGCAACAAAGAGTTAATCGTCCCTAGAAAGAACCCAAAGGGCAGCGCATGTTTGGTCTTTATGCTGCGTTATCACCTATTTATGGGGGATAGCCACACTACATAGGCTCTGCCTTGCCTAAAAACCAAACATACTGCTGCAAATTCAATCACCAAAGAATAACACGCCCTAATCTCCATATAATAAACATAATTAGCCAATACAGTGAGTTGCCATGTTAAATAATAAAATTCCACCGGTTATCGTTGTGCTGTTTTTTGCAGGCATAATGGCGCTTATTGCGCATTACAGTGTTATTGATTTCACCGTCTTTATTACCTACTTAGCAGCAAGTTTGGTCATTATTGGGTGTGTTTTTTGTATTGCAGGGGTAGCGAGCTTTAAAATAGCAAACACCACAGTAAACCCAAATAAACCTGAGCAAGCATCAAAACTTATTACTAGCGGTATTTATCGGATTTCGCGTAACCCAATGTACGTAGGTTTTGCATTTATTTTAGCAGGGTGGGGTATTTGGTTAAGTTCCTTGTGGGCACTTTTATGTATTATAGGGTTTATTGCGTATTTAACGTTTTTTCAAATAATACCCGAGGAGCGTGCGCTCACTAAATTATTTGGCGAAGAGTTTACCGCTTACAAAGCGCGCGTAAAACGCTGGTTGTAATCTCTACGTTATAATTAAACAAACAAAAAAGGCTATCGATGATAGCCTTTTTTGTTTACAGCAATTGTATTACTAATTAATTGCTGCTTATTCGTATTCTAACGGGTCTGTAATGTTATTTAGTGCAAATGCTTCAAGGCGTTCTTGGCACGCGCCACATTTACCACAGGCCTTTTCACGGCCGTTATAACAAGTCCACGTTTGGCTGTAATCTAAACCCATTTCAATACCGTCGGTTAAAATACCAATTTTAGTATTGTTTAAGTATGGGCTAAAAATTTCTACAGCGTCGTAGTTAGCAATACGACATACATCATCCATTTTTTGCACAAATTCAGGACGGCAGTCAGGGTAAATAGCATGATCCCCAGAGTGAGCGCCGTAATAAACTTGGCCAGCTTTAAGTGATACCGCGTAACCAACAGCAAGCGAGAGCAAAATCATATTACGATTAGGTACAATCGTACTTTTCATGCTTTCTTCTTCGTAATGGCCTTCAGGCACATCAATATCATCAGTAAGTGATGAGCCACCAATAAGTTGGTTAATCGCCGAAATATCAACAATTTTGTGTGGAACGTTTAATTTTTCACACACACTTGCCGCCACTTTAAGCTCTTTTACATGACGCTGACCATAGTCAAATGATAGGGCATATACATCATGGCCTTGTTGCAGGGCTTTATTTAATACGGTAAATGAGTCCATACCGCCGGAATAAATAACAACTACTTTTTGCGTCATATCTGTTTTGCTCTTAGTTTTAATAGAGGTTTATATCAGGGCGCGATATACTACACGGCCGCAGCTTAAATAACAATTTTTGCACAGCGCTTTTTGGTTTTTTAATAGTAGCAATTTGGCTGCTAGGTAGTAAGTGAGATCTCTTTTGTACAAAATTAATGAAGTGTTTGAAACCATTCAAGGTGAAGCTAGCTTTACTGGCACACCCTCAATATTTTTACGCCTGCAAGGCTGCCCTGTAGGCTGCTCTTGGTGCGACACCAAGCAAACGTGGGATGTTGATAATGTATATAAAGTATCGCTGGATGAAACCGTAGAAAAAAAAGCCGACTCAGATCATTGGGCTAACGCCAGTGCAGAGCAAATTTTAGCGTTGTTTCAATCACGTGGGTATACCGCAAAGCATGTTGTAATTACCGGCGGCGAGCCATGCATGTTTGATTTAAATCCAGTATGTAATTTATTACACGAACACGGTTTTAGCACACAAATAGAAACCAGCGGCACGTTTGAAATACTCGCCCCAGAGCAAACATGGGTAACGGTATCGCCAAAAATCAATATGCGCGGCGGTTATGAAGTACTTACCAGCGCAATGAAGCGCGCCAACGAAATTAAACACCCCGTTGCCATGCAAAAGCATGTAGAAGAGTTAGAAGAGTTATTTGCTAAAACAGGCGTTAATCCTAAGCTTGTTTATTTACAGCCAATTAGCCAAAAAGTATCAGCAACTAAATTAGCAATCGACACCTGTATTGCCAAAAACTGGCGCCTATCAATACAAGTACATAAGTATTTGGGAATTAGTTAAAGCCAGCTTAAAGTAATATTACGTATGTTGGGTAGAGCGTAGCGAAACCCAACAAACCTCTACTTCCGCACCATTTTCTAATAACGTTTTATAATATTTAAATACGTAGGCCGGATAAGCGAAGCGCCATCCGACAACCCTGTACTTTATAGCCTAAATTTTATAGCCTGAACTTTATAGTCTAAGATTACATCTACCCTAAAGCTCATATCTTCTTCGTTAATTGTGCTAATTAGTTTACTATGCGCGACTTAAAAATATTCTACTACTTACCACTAGGCTTATATGTCCGCAAATGCACTCTACACCGACCTTTCTGATTACTACGACTTAATGTGCGCAGATATAGATTATCAAGCCCAAAGCAATTCGATTCACAGGCTGCACCAAATTTTTGGTAATGGCGCAAATACCCATCTCGATTTAGCGTGTGGCACCGGCCCGCATGTACGCCACTTTATTGACTACGGCTATAAAAGTAGTGGGCTTGATATAAACCAGCCAATGCTCGATAAAGCAAAAATGCGTTGCCCAGAAGCGCAATTTTCATTGCAAAACATGAGTGAATTTAAAGTAACCGAGCACGTGGATTTAATTACCTGCTTTTTGTATTCAATCCATTACTGCGACGGCATTAATAAGCTAAAAGAATGCCTTGCTAGCGTACACAGCGCATTAAACGTAGGTGGAATATTTTGCTTTAACACGGTTGATAAAAACAAAATCGACAGCGATTCATTTGTAGAGCACACAGCAACAAGCGAAAATAGCTTCTTCACATTTCGCTCTGGTTGGCACTACAGTGGCACTGGCAGCAAACAGTTATTAAAACTCAGCATAGAAAAAACCACCGCAGATAAAACACTCGTATGGCACGACGAGCACCCAATGGTTGCTTTTAGTTATACCGAGCTTAAAGAAGCCTTAAAGCCGTACTTCGAAATCCACATATTTGAACATGACTACGACAAAATAACCCCATGGGCAGAGCGCTCAGGCAACGCCATTTTTGTCTGCGTAAAAATTTAAGACAAACTCGTAGGTTGGGTAGAGCGTAGCGAAACCCAACGAGCTCCAACGAACCTCCAATACCACGCCCCCAATAACCCCGCATTATATATTTGAAAATGTAGGTCGGATAAGCGAAGCGCCATCCGACACAGTAACTTATTTGAATTTCGGCAAATATAAATAACTAGTTTATATAACTTTTTATGTTTTTATTTACATTAAAATCATAATTTTAAGCCAATATTAACAATAAAAAAGCGGGTATCTTAATTGAACAAGCCAAGCTGCTACTTAAGCTAATTTTTGAACCAAAAGTCCACGTTTTATCGTTATTCGCGAAGGGAGTTAGGATGGGTGTCAGCGTTATTATTACCCAACAATCATGAATTATATTTGTCGGATAAAAAAGGTTTTATCCGACATTGGTGATACTTCTCAAAACAGCCGAGCTATAATTTGGTTTTTAAAGTTGTTCTATGTCCTGAGAGCCTAAGCGGCTTGTTGTAATCGTAAGCTTTCGTAATAATCTTCAGCGATTGCAGTTAATTTAAACTCAGCCTCTATCCCTGCAATTTTCTCTACAGCTTCACGTATTGATTCAAGGTCAACCTCAAAGAACTCTTTCCTCAAATTTACGGAGTTAACACGTTGTGAATTAAACTCTCTATGTAAAGCCGCTTCAAGTGCAGGGGCATCTTCAACATAAATCATTGCATGTACATCGAATGGGAAAGGAACGCTAGCATCACCAAGTTCTTTTACTCGATCCATTGGTTCTAAGCGTCGAGTTAAACCTATTTTATATACATCTTCACCGAATGAACCAATATTGCTAATTATATATACGTGGCCTTTGCGAGTTTGCTCTGCCATACTTTTTGCTCTTGCTTCTTTGGATTCGGCTTCTGAAAGTTGCTGTTCTAAAATAAAGATTCTATCTTCCATAATTTTTCGTTCGCTTTCAGAAGCGCCAGAAAGTTCTTCTCTAGCTTTATCAAGCATCTTTCTGTACATTTGTTCTTCTTTCTCGGCTTCAGCAATTGCTTTCTCATACTCCTTAATTGCTCGCTGTTCTTCCCTCATTTGCTCTTTTATAAGTTTTTGCTCTAGTATTTCTTCTTGTTTTTTCAGAGCGTATTGATATTGTAAATTGCACTCTTCGAACTTTAATTCGATATAATCTATATCAAAGCCACATTCATATGTACTTGCTAATTTTTCAATTGAATTTGCAAGCTTCTCAATACGTTCCAATGTCCTTGCATAATTACTAGGGCTAAGTTTACCAATTAAAAAATCACATTCGATATTAAAAGCAGCTAGCATTAGCTTGACTTGTCCTTCCAATATTTTTTTATTGAAGGCCTTATCTTTAGAGATTACGGTAGATGCTGGGTAAGTAATAGCAACTTTATCTCTAATCATATCTTTTTGTTGCAGCCTAATATCTTTAATTTCTTCGGCAAACCGAGCTGAAGTTTCATAAAGATATTTTGGAGTCTCGAAGTGGCCGTAAGCAATGTATTCTTCGTTACGAGTATAAAGGTCTAATTTACTCATTAACTCAGCTATATTATCTTTATTATTTGACAGTTTTGAATGCGTGTCTTCGACTTGTATTTTTAATGAAGACAACTTTTCAGTGTATTTTTCTAAGTCATTTTTTAAGTTTGTTTCATTTCTTTTTAGTTCTTGAAGAGCTTCAGTATCTTTATTTAACTGAGAAAGTAATGCAGTACTTTCTTGTAACTGGCTTTTAAGCTCTTCGTACTCTTTATTGGTTATTATTAATGCTTCGTTTAATGATTTGAATGTTGATAATTTTTTATTTGCCTGATTATTTGCAATGAAATAAGCGACAATGATACCAATAATAGACGCTACTGAAATGATTATTGTGTAGTTATCCATAATATTATTTTAACTCCTTTTGTATATATTTTTTTCTTAGTTCAGATCGTTCTTTACATCTCTCTAGGTACTCTTGCTGAGCATCAGACATCGAGGTTTTAAAAGCTTTTTTCTCTTCCAAAACGCTTAAACGTTCAGTTTTTTTTGCCTCACGTTGTTTATGTTTATTTACACGTTGCTGCTCTCGGAGAGCCCTTTCTTTCTCCCTTGATAATGTTTTTCTTTTTCGCTCAGACTCCCTTGCTGCATTTTTATTGGCTCTATCAATAGCCTTTACTATTTTAATTGCAGTCCTTAAACCACCACCTCTTCTTGCCACAAATACATCCTCGTTGTTTAATAGCATAAAATACAGATTATATGTCTTAAAGTGTGTGGTCAAACATGTACTTAAGATAAGGTTTATTTATGTTTCGCTTTTCATTTATGTCATTAAATACTCACAAGGAAGAACACTTGCATATCCAAATTGCAGAACACATTAAATTAGCTCCTTTAGTGGAAAGCGATGCTGCGGACATTTTAAAGACTGTTAATTTAAGTCGGGCAAGTTTAGGTAAGTTTTTGCCTTGGGTAGAAGGGGTAAACAATATTGAATCAGCTAAAAAGTACATACTCGACAGAGTAAACAGCGGGCTAAATGGTTCGCGGTGGTTTAAAATTTATTATAAAGATAATCTGAGTGGTATTTTTGCAGTTAAGTCTATTTGTCCTGAGTTGAATGTAGCGGAGCTTGGTTACTGGTTAAGTAATGATGCACAAGGAAATGGTATTATCAGTCAAGTAATTACAAGAGTGCCAATCATACTCAAAAATACAAGCGCTAAAGTAATTGAGTTTAGATGCTTAGAACAAAATGTAGCTAGCATTAAAATTGCTTTAAAATCAGGTGCAAGTTTAGTTGGTACTATTCCAAACTTTGTATCGGTTGGTAATACACGACAACAACTTAATATATATCAAGTGGCTTTATAAATAACCCTGAATACCAGACTCTCCAGTAATAACCCTGTCTATTTAATTACTTTTCTCATCAATCTCTTTCCCGCAATTATAACAATCGTTAGTGGGAAGCTTATAACTAGAAATAGAGCGCATTACTTGGTTTTTCTTACAGGCAGGGCAGGCGTAATTAATTACAGAGATTATAAGCGCAATGGCAAAAACAAAACTACCGATATAAAACGGGTTTGAGTAAAATTGCATACTTGGATCTGAAAAATTAAAACCGATAATACAGATGATTAATGCAGTTAAATAAAGTTTAAATTTTAGGCTTTTATTCAAGGTTTAAATATCCAATTGGCAAGGTGCTAATAATAAGTGCTTTGGCAGTTTTAACAAATTATTTACTCAATTACTATTTAAGTTTTTATATAGCGCAAATGTATAGGCATAAAAAAAGCGTTGCCCTTGAGCAACGCTTTTCTGTGTTTTCTAATAGCTGGTAGCTAACTTACTCTGCCGCAAGATTATTCCGCCGCTAAGTAATCCAACACTACTTGATGGTGATCTTTGGTTTTAAACTTATCAAATAGGTGTTTAATTTTACCGTCTTGGCCTACTAAAAACGTTAGGCGGTGAATACCATCGTACTCTTTACCCATAAACTTTTTGTAGCCCCATACACCAAATGCTTCAGCAATGGCGTGGTCTTCGTCGGCTAATAGGTCAAAATTAAGCTCTTTTTTAGTTTCAAAGTTTTTAAGGCGCTTAATTGGATCTGGGCTAATACCTACAACGCGGGTGTTAAATTTAGCAAGCTGTGCTTGCTCATCGCGTAGGTTTTCGGCTTGTACAGTACAACCCGGCGTTGACGCTTTAGGGTAAAAGTACACAAGCACTTGTTGCTCTTTTAACAGCTCGCTTAATGTTACTGTTTCGTCGTTTTGGTTTTGTAGGCTAAAAGCGGGTGCAGTATCGCCAGCTTGTAATGGACTAATTGTGTTCATGTTTAGCATCCTTAACGAATTCGTTTAAAAATATAATCTACGTTTAGTGTGTGAGAAAGGCTCTCAAAACTAATTTTAAATTGATCTATATCTACATCAACAGGTATGTTGAATTCAAGTTCACAACGCATTTTAATGTTGTCTTCTTGGGAATAAGTGTCTGACTTAAGTGAGCAAATACTAATATTATTGTCGGCAAAAAAGCGCGTTACTTTGCTGAGTGTGCCTGGGGTGTCTATGCCTGTATATTCTAGTGTGTAACCTGCACAAAACTCGCTAGGAGTATGACTTGCTGTACGCTTCATCATGGTTAGCAGGCCAAGTTCCATGGCTTTAGTTGGTAGTACGTGCTCTATGCGGCTTATTGCCGACATGTCGCCGCTAAGTAGCATTATGAAGGTAAATTCGCAGCCTAAAATAGCAATACGGCTGTCAATAATGTTGCAGTGGCAATCGCTAACCAGTTGGGTTAGTTCACTTACAATACCGGGTCTGTCTTCGCCAATCGCTGTTAAAACAATTTGATGATTTGAAAATGCAGTCATGAGTTCAAATACCTTGTTACTTGGATTATATCAACCGAGTTGGCAACACCAAAAATACACACGAGAAGTTGCACGGCGGCGAAGTTTAACACAAAAAGGGCTCTAAACTACAGCACACGCTAATTAAGCGCTTTTAAAGTGCGGTGTTTCTTGTTTTTACTGGCACGGGAAAGTACCATAGCTAAAATTTGCTTATTTGCGCTTAGTTTTATTGCTAAGTTGAAGTGCTGAACTTTATTGCATTTAGGCAGCCAAATAATAAATGTAAAGTTAATATTGATTTTACACTGAACCAAATCGGCATTACCCACTCATATATTTGTTAAAACAATTAAAGGGTACGCTAAGGAGAAATATCTGTGCAGTATTGGATCCCAAAAGCACTTGCAGTAAGTGTATTGGTAAGTTTATCAGGGTGTAGTGTATTTATTAATAAGGCACATGACGAACGTAACTATCGTACGCATGAGCCTGTAAAAGCACCAACGTCGTTATCTCAACCAGCTCAAGACCCAGTTTATAAAATGGATGTAGGTCAATACGACAACAATCCTGAAGCTACAAATTACCGCCCACCGGCACAAGTATTAACAATTGCTAAAGGCAGTTGGGTAGAAGAGACAGATAAACAAGCGCGTATTTATTTTGATAAAAACGATGGCATTGCTGATTTAGATGAATTTCTTTGGGACACGATTCAATCAGTCCTCGCTGATAACAATGCAGGAACCACTAAAGAAGACAAGCTACTAGGTACTATTGAAACTGATTGGTACTCAATCATTAAAACCGAAGAAGGTTTTTGGTGGTGGGGCGATGAAGTTAACGATGACTTAGAAAAATTTAGATTCACTATTGAAGAAAAGTCACATCAGCGTACTGCGTCTTTACGTGTAGAGCTGATTGATTTTAAAGGCGACCATACGCTAACTGATTTGTTAAAACAGCAGTTAGAAGTACGTGCGCTTAACCAAGTAGTGAGCGAGTTTGATTACCGTTACCGTCAACTTGAAGTTGATATGCGTAAACGCCAAGGTATTATTTCTCTTGAAATGGGCTTTGATAACAAAGGTAATGCAGCACTTGTAACTGAGCAATCTTACGAAGCTGTGTTTGACCGTTTCTCTGGATTTTTAGAGCGTTTGTCGTTCACTATTGTTGAAATTAACCCAGATACTGGCTTAATTACTGCTGATTATACTAAACCTGAAACAAGTGTTTGGGATTCAATTTGGGGTGATGACGTAGCTCAACTACCTATTGATGAAGGCCAATACCAAATTTTAGTAAGTAAAACTAAAGAAGGCGGTACTAGCTTAACGTGGATGGATGACAAAGGCGAAACGCTTGAGCCAGGTACTATGAATGGTTTACAACAAGCATTAGAAGCAGCACTCATTCAGCGCGGCATTAAAATTTAAATAATAATAAGTTTTACCACAAAAAGAGCGCTATGCTCTTTTTGTGGTTTTTATAGGTTAATAAATATGTCTCAGCTACCTCATCGTTCACACTACACGTGGCGCACTTGGTTTACTTTTTTGGTTCCTTCGTTAATTGGTGTGTTTTTATTTATGACACCCATTAGTACCTCGCAAGGGATGACCATTCCTATTGCCGTTATGGCAAAAGCGGTTCAAGCAATGATGCTTGGTTCTGCTCAAGCAATTATTACTCTCATTATTTGTATTACAGGGGTTATCTCTGTAATTACTAAAGTGTTTAAACCCGCCGCTATATGTAACTCACCTTTGTTAAAGCATTTATTTGACGTGAGCTGGACATGGCTGGTGGTGCGCTTATTTGGTATGGCGTTTGGTTTAATGACGTACTTAAGCCTAGGCAGCGAGATGATTACCTCGGCCAATACTGGTGCGCTGGTATTAAATGACTTATTGCCAGTGTTGTTTTCGGTATTTATTTTAGCGGGCTTATTACTGCCGCTATTAATTAACTTTGGTCTACTAGAGCTTGCTGGTACGTTAATGACTAAAGTAATGCGCCCTGTATTTGGTGTACCTGGTAGAAGCGCGGTTGACTGTACTGCATCGTGGTTAGGTGATGGTAGTGTGGGTATTTTGATGACTGCAAGGCAGTACGATCAAAAGCACTATACACAACGCGAAGCGGCTATTATTGGTACTACGTTTTCAGCGGTTTCAATTACGTTTAGTTTAGTGGTGCTTGGGCAAGTTAAACTTGAATACCTATTTGCACCGTTTTACGCAACGGTATGTTTAGCCGGTATTGTTGCCGCTATTATTGTGCCGCGATTACCGCCACTGCGCTTTAAAAAAGACTTATTGATTGATGGTACTGAGCCAGATAGAGACGCTGAAACAATTCCGGGTCATAAAACCTTATTTGGTCATTCGTTAGATGTTGCATTAGCTAAAGCAGATAACTCAACGGGTGTTAAAGGTACTATAAAAGAGGGCTTACATAACGCGCTTGATATGGTGTTTGGTGTATTGCCTGTAGTTATGGCGGTAGGTACATTTGCACTGATCATTGCTGAGCATACGCCTATATTTCAGTATTTAGGTATGCCGTTTGTGCCATTTTTAGAGTTATTACAAGTACCCGAAGCGGCAGCAGCGTCGCAAACTATTATGGTTGGTTTTGCTGATATGTTTATTCCGTCAATATTAGCAGCAGGGACAATTGAAAGTGATGTAACGCGCTTTATTATTGCCGCAATGAGTGTAACTCAGCTTATTTATATGTCTGAGGTGGGCGCACTTTTACTTGGCAGTAAAATACCGGTAAATATTTTAGAGTTGTTTATTATATTTATTTTGCGAACGCTAATTACTTTACCTGTTATTGCGCTAATGGCGCATTGGTTAGTAGGCTAAATTAACGAAAATATAATTAAGCGAATTGGTATTATTGAAAAAGCCCTGATTAATCAGGGCTTTTTTGTGTCTGTTGTATTTTTAATATTGGCGTTGGGCTTTTTAAACTCTGTTTTTGCAGAGAGTCTAATCAGCGCAATATTACCAATGACAATAGCAAAAACAACGGCGACAATAATTACAATATGCCAAGTTTGCATCGCAGTATCACTTAATATTTAGTACGTTTAAGTGTGACCGTTTTACGCTATAACAGCAATTAAATTACTTTAAACACAATCAATAACCTTAAAAACGTCTAGCTACCGAAAGCGTTAAAAAGTTAAGCCCTGGGTTTGGCTCTTTAAAGCCTGCGTTTGAATAGTGAATAACTCTAAGGGCAACGTTAGTATGACCAAAGTCGGCAACAAGGCCTATGCGGTCTTCAAACTGGTAGTGAGTACTTATGTTTTTACCGGCAAACTGCGTTTCATCAATCAGTGATACACCAATCCCTGCTTCTACATAAAATGGGGTGTTGTTAAAACTAAAGGCAGGAAATTGCAGCACAGGTGACATAGCAAGTACTAGGTTTGATTGTGTTTCATCGCCGTGGCGGTATTCCCACATATTTACGCTGGTTTCAAAGTAAAAGCGTGCATCACCAATTATATTTTGCATGCTAGGTGCATGATACTGATACGCAAGCTTAACGCCGTTTACGTTACCTTCGCCTTTGAGAAAATCAACGGCATAACCGTGGTTCGATTGAGCAAAAGCAAGTTTGCCAAAAAGTGAAGCTACTAATACAAAAGAGATAATAAGTGTTTGAAGTGACGTTTTCATAGGTGCCAAATGTTTGTCTGATTCAAGTGATAACTAAATGATAAGGGCGACCTATTAACAATTACAATGAGGACAAAATGCCGGTTGTATATGAGCTGTTAATGGAGGTTTCTAACTGCTTGAATTTATTTTAGTTATTTTATTGGTGCGATTTGGGCATTAATAAGTTGCTTATTTGTGCCTTTTTTATTGCGTATAGTTCGCGTAAATTACAGCCATCTTAATCACACAGACATATACAATTATGAAACTCTTTAAACTATTCGTTTTAGCCACTGCTTTTTTTAGTAGTTCGTTATTTGCACAAACTCAGCAATCGCCAGATCAGTTACTTGAATCAGTAGCCGATAAGCTATTTGCAGACATTGGCCAAGTAAATTCAAAAGGCACAGCAAGCAAAGAAGCGATGGCTGCCATTGTTGAAAAACGTTTAATGCCACATATCGATGTTAAGTTTGTTTCGTTTAAATTATTAGGTAAGCACATTAAAGGCATTGAGCGCGAACAGGCTGTTCAATTTATAGATGCAGTAGAGCATTACTTAACAGGCACATACGCTGGTGCATTAATGAAGTACACAGGTCAAAAAGTAGTATTTGAGCGTAATAACGCAAAAAGTGACTCTGAGTACGCAACAGTTAATACACAAATTATTGAGCCAAATGCGCCTACAATCGACTTAAGTTTTAAGCTTCGTTTAGGTAAAAATGATGAGTGGAAAGTATACGATATTGTTGCCGAAGGCATTTCACTATTAAGTGCTAAGCAAAAAGAGATTATTCAACGTATTTCTGAAGTGGGTTTAGATCAAGTTATTAGCGAGTTAAAAAGTAAATAGACTATTTGTCTGGCTCTGATTAAGCCCAACTCCAACCTCAAAAACGGCCAATTACTTATGTACTTGGCCGTTTTTATATTTGTAAGTAAAGGATTGTTGTTATTGCGTAATTTTGCGCTAGCAGCAAAACAAAGGTGTGCTAGAATATCGACACTTTGATTAAGCGTGGTGTCAGCTAAAAACTGATATAACTTACCACCCCCAAGCCACACTGGAGTTGTGTTGTTTTAATGGAAAATGTACTGATTTGGCCAAAGGAATACCCATTACTTATTAAAGGACTGGTAGAACAAAACGGTGCCTTTATTTTAGATGCTTTGGAAGCTTGGCCTGCTTGTCGTTCTACAAATGAAGACGATGGTGTATGCACCACCGTGTTACCGCCTATTTATTATTTGGCATGGCTAACCCCGCTAGAACCATTTGAAGAATGTTACTTTCAACATATATCTGAATATGACGAAGACGCACAAGCGTATATTAGTGCGGTTAAAAGCCATTACTACGATAATGAATACACCCCTGAAAGCTTAGTGCTTATGTTGTGCCAACGCCTTGAAAAATACGCAAGTGTGGCTGCACAAAATACCATAGATACGCCACTGTCTTTAGTTGATTTGTTTTTTAGTAAACGCTATTTCACGTTAATTGAGCATGCGCTAAATAATAAAAGTAAACTTTCGGCAAAAGATACACTAGCCCTTTGGAAAGAAGTTGATTTTAGAGAGCGCTTAAGTGCGTTTATTCCAGAGTCTATTGCTGATTTAGATACTCTTTCTGAACTTGCCAGCGAAAAAGTAGCAGCGGGTAAAGACTATTTTACGTTGCTTACACAGGTTTCTCCTGATGTTGACTCTGTTGTGCTGCTAGAAAAAGCATTATTAACGCACCTGCGTAAAAAAGCAGCCAAGCAAACAATGGCAATGCGCTTTATTGAGCAAGGCGCTACAGGTGTTCTTGCTGATGAAAACAATAAAACAGCTTTTATGTGGGCCGCCGAAAAAGGCTTTGTAAATGTGGTTGAAACGCTACTTGCAAAGCAAGACAAAAAAGCGGTTGATAATTTAGGTAACACAGCACTTCATTACGCTGTATTTGCTAAAAATGAATCGTTAATGGTGCTGCTTATTAAAGCGGGCTATAATTTTAGAGCGCGCAATAAAGAAGGTTTAAGTTGTTACCGTTTGGCGGTTAGTATTAAAGCTAATAACTTGGTTAAATGTTTAGAGCGTGACTTTGGTATTAAAGAGCTTTCGCCAGAAGGGCAGTTCGATCGCATTAAAAAAGTACATGTGCTGCACGCTATTGTCACTATATTGCTGCCTTTGCAGTTGTTCTTCTTTTTTGATGAAACACTCTCTATTAAAAGTGAGCTGACGCTGAGTTTAACTATGGCGGCAGTGATTTGTTTTTTCTTTGCGACCACTTTAAAACGCTGTGCGTTATATCCACATATTAAACACCCTTGGGGTTTATTTGTGCTTAGAGGCTTTTCGTTTATTAGCTTAATTGCTCAAATAGGGTTGGCGAGTATTGTGGTGCTAGCTGCCTTAAGTGATTTAGTTTAGTCACTTTTAAACAGCTAATAAAAAACGCGCTTAAAGCAATTTAAGCGCGTTTTTTGTATTTATAACCGTTTATGGTTAAGCCTTATTTACCGTGCTCATTTGCTGCTTTTTCTTCAGCTAGTTCTTCTTTAAGCTTACGGATTTTTAAACCTTGTTCTTGTCCGCGGTGTCTTGCGTAGTAAGTACAGCCAATAAACATTGAAGAGGCAAACACAAGCTCTAGCAATACCCAAATTAATTCATCAGGAGCGGCCCACAGCATGGTAAGCCCGTGAATAAAATACAGCATTACAACAAAGTTAGCCCACGCATAAGTGTATGTACTGTCTTTAATTATGCCTCTTAGCGGCAGTAGTAACGGAATAATGGGCAAAAATAAAGATGCTAAACTCGCATTACCATTTAGAGGTGGCACAAAATACATCCACAGTGGAATAAGAACAAGTAAACCTACATAGCCAAATAGTGCGGCACGCTGAAACTTTACTGTAATCGGCTTTTTAGCTGGGTTGTCAGCTGTATTCATTTAAGTTTTCTCGCAATGTGAGTAAGGCGTTTACCAACGCTTTGGCATATTTTAATTTCGTCTTTGCTTAGCTGTGCACTATTAGCGCTGCCAGCAACGTGTGTTGCACCGTATGGTGTTCCACCTGTTTGTGTTGCAAGTAGTTCGGGTACATCGTACGGCACGCCCAGTAGCATCATACCGTGGTGTAATAGTGGCAGAGATAAGTTAAGTAAGGTTGCTTCATTTCCACCATGCATACTGCTTGATGACGAAAACACACACGCTGGCTTATCTATTAACTGACCTTTTAACCATAAGTCGCTGGTGGTTTCCCAAAAGCTTTTAGCTTGAGAGGCCATCATGCCAAATCGGGTTGGTGTACCAAATGCCAAACCATCGCAATTTATTAAATCATCTTTGGTGATCACAATGTCGTGCGCATTTTTAGCCACAAAAGTACGAAGTAGTGCACTAGCACCTTGTTGCTCTATCGACTCTGCTATTTCGTGAGCCATTGCTTCAACTGAGCCATGGCTTGAGTGATAAAGCACCACTATGGTTGCACTCATTATAAAACGCTTAGTACGTTTTCTGGTGGACGACCAATCGCTGCTTTATTGTTATTCACTACAATAGGGCGTTCAATTAGTTTTGGATTTTTTACCATGGCATCTATTAATGCTGATTCACTGCTTTCATCTTTTAAATTAAGCGCTTTGTAGTCATCTTCTTTTGTGCGCATTAATTCACGTACGGATGAAAAACCAAGTTGGATTACAAGCGTTGAAATTTGCTCGTGTGTAAGAGGCGTTTTTAAATACTCTACAACACTTGGCTCTATTGCTTTACTTTGCAGTAGCGCTAGCGTTTCGCGTGATTTAGAACAACGTGGGTTGTGGTAAATAGTAACAGACATAAAATGATCCCAAAGTGTGAATTGCGTCTATTTTAGGGTAACCGCTTGCAGACTTAAAGTCTTGCAAGCTCTTTTTGTAAAAGTCGATACTGGGTAAGTAGTGCTTTTAAACGTTGTTGCTTTACAAGTTGAGTAGGCTCTACAAAGTTTAGTGCTTTTTGTACTTCGTCTGCGGCTTTTAAATAAGCACCATATTGCGCTAATACATCGGCGTTAGCTTCGTGATAAGAGGCTAATTTATCTTGTTTTTTATACGCGTCTGCAAGGAGTTGTTTGCCTAAGTTATGATCTGGCTTTTCGAGTAAAAAACTCTTTAAAATATTTTCAGCAAGCTCATATTGCTCAGCTTCAAGTGCTGAGTTGGCATAGTTAAGTGTAATTACCTGATTATTAGGGCGATACTGATTTAAATCCGCTAAAAACTTAACGGCTTCATCTGCCTTTTTTTGTGCAATAAGTAAATCGGTATGGGTATCTATATAAAATAAGTTTTTAGGATCGTTTTTTAAAAGCTCGTCTAATATTGGCGCTGCTTCATCAAGCTTTTTTTGATCAAGCAAGCTTATGGCTAAGCCATACTTTAATGCAATGTTGTTGTAGGTGTTTTCGCGCAGTAGCTTTCTAAATAGATCTTCTGCGTTTTCTGGTTTGTTGTCATAGCGGGCAAGCACTCGACTTTTTGCTAAATTAAACTCAAGGCTCGCATTCATAAGGCGCACAGGAAATTGCTCTGCACGCAAACGTACATCTGATACACGACTCTCTGGTAATGGGTGAGTTAGCAAAAATGCTGGTGGCTTGTATTTATAGCGAATTTGCGCTGCAAGTTTAGTTAAAAACTCACTCGATGCACGGGGATCAAATCCTGCATTATTAAGTGTTTGCATGCCTATGCGGTCAGCTTCTTGCTCAGCTGAGCGGCTATGCGTTAACTGACTAAAAGCTGATTGTGTTTGGCTGGCAGATATAATGGCAATACCCGCGTCGGGTGCAACAACGGTTGCTAATATACCTGCAATCATGCCGGCAATGGTCAGCGCGCTGTTATCTTGTTGTTGCTGTATTCTACGTGCTAAGTGGCGCTGTGTTACGTGAGCAATTTCGTGACCAAGTACCGACGCAAACTGGCTCTCGTTATCGGCTTGAGCTATTAACCCTGTATGCACGCCTACATGGCCACCGTAAAAGGCGAAGGCATTTATTTCTGAGTTATTTATCCAAAAAAACGAAAACGGAAAACGTACATCGTTAGCATTAGCAACAAGTTTACGGCCAATAGTCGTGAGGTATTCATCTAGCACAGGGTCGTTTATAACTGGCGATGAACCTCGTATTTGCATCATCATTACTTCGCCAATAGCTTGTTCTTTTTCAAGTGGCAGTGCTTGTAATGCAGATGTTCCTAAATCAGGAAGTGTAAAATTTGTTTGCGCTTTTAAAGGTTCGCTTACTAATAAGCTAAACGTAAGCGCGGCACTGCATAAAGTGATAAATGCTGATTTTAGCTGCATTTTATTCCTTGTTAATTTGTTCGCCAATTGCAATTTTGGCTATGTCTATTTCGTCACTGCTTGCACGGCTGTCTTTTTCGCACAATTGGTATAGTTCTTTTATTGTGACTCCATCAAGCTTTACAACGTTCAATTCTCGCTGCAAAAAAGTAATAATTTTATGTACTACTTTATGTGCATGTAAAATAATGGCTTTATCTGCTTTGTCGCCTCGTTCAAAATAAAAGCCAATAAACTTATGTAACTGACTTATTCTGATCAGGTTTTTCATTGAATGCGGATCCCACACTCTAAACTCCATAAAGCGATTGTTTTTTACGTATTGGTCAACAATAACATCTTTAGCATAAGGCTGTGCCCATAGCTCAAAGCCTCTGTCGGTAAAAACTTGGTGCAGCGCAATACGTGGCTTATGTTTAGTGTGTATTACACCAAGGCTGTCTTCATGGCCTTCTAATAAATCTAAGTTCCAATTGCGTTTATCTATAAGTTGTTTAACTGCATTATCGAATCCATGATCTAAAATCCCTTCAGATTCGCTTATTGATGAGGCAACAAGGTGATAAAAAGGAGGTAGTTCGCCCCAATTAATTTGCTTTTTAAACCAATTAATCTCTTTGAGTGTTGGATTACTGGGTAGTTGCGCTTTATTATGCGTGCCAGGCATTAACTTATCCTTACTGCTAGTTATGTTATAAGGATAAACTATTGCAGGTATTGTTTTAACAAAAAGTTACAACGGTTTGGGTATATAAGTATATTGACCGTAAATATGCGACTTATTATTCATTTACTATACGGATAAAGTAGTTATGGTAGAGCGCGATTTAAAAGAGTTTAAATGCCCTCAGCAATTTGTGCAGTTTAAACTTGCGCTACGAAGTGCGCAATCTTCAAAACAACGTATCACTTTTAGTCTTAATAAAGGTGAAAGTGCGAACGATATTGAACGTTTTTTGCAAAAAAATGCTTATAGTTACAATTTTGATAAACAACGTGGGTTGTTATTAGTGGAGCCATTACATGTTTGAATACGTAAAAACATGGTACGAAAGGAAGTTCTCGGATCCTCACTCGTCTACCTTATTATTTTTATTATTGGCCTCAGTGGCCTTACTTTACTTTTTTGGCTCGTTAATTGTCCCTGTGCTTGTAGCATTGGTTATTGCTTATTTACTTGATTGGCCGGTTGTTCATTTAGAGCGCGTTGGCTTAAAACGTTTTACTGCAACGATTATTGTAATGTTGATATTTATTAGCATTATGCTCACCCTTATTTTGGTTATTGGCCCAGTGCTTTGGAAGCAAACCAGTAACTTAGTGCAAGAAACCCCGCATATGTTAGAGCAAGGGAAGTCTTATTTAATGGCTTTACCTGAACAATACCCAAGTTTAATTAACATAGATCAAGTACAAGCTATTGTTGCAACGGTAGAAGCTAAAATCATTGAGTTTGGTCAAACTGTATTGTCGTTTTCACTTACGTCATTAAAAGATGTTGTTGCATGGCTTATATATTTAGTACTTGTGCCGTTACTGGTGTTTTTTATGCTTAAAGATAAGCTGGAGCTAACGGGGAGCATTGCTAAACTGATCCCGCAGCAACGACGCTTAATTTTGCAAGTGTGGCACGAAATGAATCAACAAATTATGAATTACATTCGCGGTAAAGTGTTTGAAATTTTAATTGTTGGTGGTGTGTCTTTTATTGCATTTACTGTTTTAGATTTACGCTACGCCGCATTACTTGGTGTGCTTGTTGGCTTGTCGGTATTAATTCCATTTATTGGCGCGGCACTCGTCACTATTCCGGTAGCGGCAGTTGCGCTGTTTCAGTTTGGATTAGAAACACAGTTTTGGACCATTTTAATTATTTACGGAATTATTCAGGCGCTTGATGGCAACGTGCTTGTGCCACTATTATTTTCTGAGGCGGTTGATTTAAATCCGGTATTTATAATTGTCGCGGTATTATTTTTTGGTGGCTTGTGGGGATTTTGGGGCGTATTTTTTGCCATCCCGTTGGCTTCATTAGTAAAAGCGCTAATAACAGCTTGGTCGTCAACGCATGAAGAGATAAGTAAAGAGGTCAGTGAATAATTAAGTAAACAGACTTTTAGTCTAAAAAAGAATAGTAAACGCACCTCTAGTGCTAATTGATTATTACTCATTACCTGTAAATTTATGTACTATTGGTAATAAGATATATTTTTTAGTAATAAGGTGCGTTTTTTAATGTCTGAGTTTTTATTGCACGATGAGCCAGTAAAACAAGTTTACCTTGATGCAAACGCAACGACCCCTGTGTTGCCTTGTATTGCTGATGTTGTTTCTCATACCATGCAAATATGTTTTGGTAATCCTTCAAGCCCGCACATTACAGGTATTCAAGCCAAGCATTTATTAGAACAAACACGTCAAAAAGCACACACGGTTATTGGCGCAACCAATGGCGATATTTTATTTACCTCCGGCGCCACAGAAGGCATTCAAACTGCGGTGGTTTCTACGTTAATTGATGCTAAAAAACACCCGATTAAAAACCCCGTATTGTTATATGGCGCTACTGAGCACAAAGCGGTGCCAAATACACTTAAGCACTGGAATAGCGTACTTGACGTTAATGCTGAGGTGCTTGCTATTCCGGTTGATAGTAACGGTATTTTAGATTTAGATTTTATAGCTAAACATATAGATAACGCATTGATGATTTGCACCATGGCCGTTAATAACGAAACCGGTGTATATCAAGATTTACCCGCTATTGAGCAGGTGATTCGTAGCCGTAATAAAAATGTATCGTGGATGGTGGATTGCGTGCAGGCGCTCGGTAAACAAGCGCTCGCGCTGAGTGATACAACAATAGACTACGCACCTTTTTCGGGGCATAAGCTTTATGCACCTAAAGGTATTGGCTTTTTATATATTCGTAGTGGCAGTGCGTACACACCTTTTATAGCGGGTGGCGGTCAAGAAAGTGGAATGCGCTCAGGCACCGAAAATCTACCCGGTATTGCAGGGTTAAATAAGCTATTTAGTATGTTGCTTGATAAATCAGACAACACGTTTAAGTCTGTTAGCGTACTTAATTCTTATCGAAGCCAGTTACAAAGCGCGATAAAAGACACCTTTGGCGATATTACATTCAATCATGATTTTGCTTATAGCGTGCCTACCACACTTAACTTTGCTGTTAACGATTTAACGAGCAAAGAAGTGATTGATTTATTTGACGCTGCGGGCATTCGCGTAAGTGGAGGCTCGGCTTGTAGTACAGGCGCATCAACAAGTTTTGTTTTAGATGCAATGGGTGCAAGTAAGTGGCAAAGCGAAAACGCGATTAGGCTATCGTTTGGACCTGCTGCAACACAACACGATATTGATGATGCTTGTGTGCGTATTCGCGCTCTTAAAGCAATACTACAGGCAAACTGTTTAATCGTATCTGACAGCACCACACCACAACAAGAAGTATGCGCACTGGGCCTTACTCAATTTAGGCACCAAGGTGCATGTAGTTGGCTTTATGTAAGCGATGATAAATACGCTGTAATTATTGATCCTATTATTGAGCTTATTCCGCGCTTTGAAAAAATAGCTAATACACAAAACTTAACTATATCGGCGGTGCTTAATACTCATCTGCATCAAGAGCGAGAGTCAGCGACTAATTTACTAACCAGCGCTCTTGACTCAAGAGTTGTAAAAGGTGAGGTTGATTCGCTAGGTTGGCCGCTAAATACAGCAAGTATTAACTTGGCAAACGACGTACTTGAAAAAGTAGTTACACCTGGGCACAGCAAAGACAGTGTAAGTTATTTATTAAAAAACAGTAATGGCGAAACGCGTTACTGTTTTTGTGGTGATTTAATACTGCCTGCAGGGCTTGGCAATACATCGCTTATAGGTGGGGATGCAAAAGCAATGGCACGCTCTATTTTAGCAATGAGCGAGCAACTTAATAGCACCAGTATTATTTGCTCAGGGCACGACTACCAACAATGTTTTGCCATGAACTGGGCTGTACAGCAAAACCAAACGCCACTTCTTGATGCGTTAGTGAGCGGCAGTATTTCAGTTGATGAATTTGCAATACAAAAACAGCAGTACGACGCTTCAAAACAAGTAGATAATACGCAATTGTGTGGTTATGTAAATGCGTTACCTGAGGTTGATACACAGCAATTAAATTTTGATGACGCTAAAGTAATGTTAAACACCAGCGATACATATTTAATAGATACTCGGGAGCCGTATGAGCATGGAGCAAATAATGTTGCTCAGTTATTTAATACGCTAGATGAAAAAACATTAAATATACCACTTAGCAGAATGGCAAATGCGGTATTTGAAGGGCAATTAAACAAAAATAACAAGTACATTTTATTATGCCGTAGTGGTAACCGCTCAAAAATTGCTGCAACTAATTTAATGCAACTAGGATACAAAACGGTTTATAACCTAAGTGGCGGGTTAGCGCTTAGTAATTAAACAAAGATTGTAATTTATACAAAATCGGCTTTAGGGCCGATTTTTTTGTTTTTAAGGCTTATTTGCTCGCAAGGTAAACAAGCCCTAGGGCCTGTTGACCTTTCAGGATTAAAATTTGTTCAATCTAGGGGCTATTTAATCGCGGCGTGAGGTTTGTAACCTAGTGGGCTAAGTAAAAACCGAGTAACAAAGAGTAAATTGCCCCTAGGCAGAACCCTTCGGGCAGCGCGTGTTTGGCATTTATTCCACGTTATCGCCTATTTATGGGGAATAACCACACTACATAGGCTCTGCCTTGCCTAAATGCCAAACACACTGCTGCAAATTTAACTTCGAAAGATAAACAGGCCCTAATAATTAGTGAATAACTATAAAAAGTAATTATTGTGCTGAGAAAAATTCATTAATATTTCATTTTGATTGATTAAGCTATCCCGTTGCCTTTAAAATTGCGGGTAAATTAATTTATAAAATTTTTATGATACCGGTGTCAAAAGCTAAAAATTGCGTTATCATCGGCATCTAAAATTATAAAAACAGCACTTTTTTTGCATTTTTAGTTATACTATCGGCGCTTTATTTTAGTGTAAATAAGCAGTGTTAAGAGTTTTGCTTTTATAAAAAACATTTTTAAATCAATTGATTGAAAAAACTAGAGGATATTTCCATGTCTAACCGAACGCAACTAGCAAGTTGGCAAGCACTAGAACTAAGTGCAGCTAAGATGAAACAAACACATCTGAAAACGTTATTTGCACAAGATGACACGCGCTTTTCTCAGTTTTCGACTCAAGTACCTGGCGTACTATTCGACTATTCTAAGCAACTTATTGATAACGATGTTTTTGCTAACTTAATGTCGCTTGCTAAAGAATGTGATATTGCATCGTGGCGCGATAAAATGTTTAGCGGTGAAAAAATAAATATCACCGAGGATCGCTCAGTACTACATACGGCACTTCGTAATCGTGCTCACACTCCATTAATTGTTGATGGCGAAAACGTAACACAAGCCGTAGACAACGAATTAGCTAAAATTAAAGTGTTTGTAGAAAAAGTTCGTAGCGGTAAATGGTTAGGCTATACCGGTAAAGCGGTAAAAGATGTTGTAAGTATTGGCGTAGGTGGTTCTAACCTTGGCCCACAAATGGCAACCGAGGCATTAAAAGCACTTGCTGATGATACGTTAAATGTTCATTACGTATCTAATGCTGACGGTGTACAAATTTCGTCTATATTAAAAGCCATTGACCCTGAAACAACATTATTTGTTATTTCGTCAAAAACATTTACTACGTCAGAAACCATGACAAATGCTAAAACAGCGGTTGACTGGTTTTTACAAACAACAAAAGATGAAAGTACAATTGCAAAACACTTTGTTGCAGTAAGTACAAATTTAGAAAAAACGGCAGCCTTTGGTATCAGCGACGAAAACGTATTCACTATGTGGGATTGGGTTGGCGGTCGCTTTTCACTTTGGAGTGCGATAGGCTTACCAATTGCTTTATATTTAGGCTACGACGCCTTTGAAGCAATTTTAGAAGGCGCGTTTGAAATAGACGAGCACTTTAAATCTGCGCCGTTTGAGCAAAATATACCATTAATTATGGCATTGCTTAGTGTATGGAATACGAGCTTTTTAGGCTACACAGCGCAAGCTATATTACCGTACGACCAAGCACTGCATATGTTGCCTGCGTATTTACAGCAAGGCGAAATGGAAAGTAACGGTAAACACGTTAACTTTGCAGGCGAAACGGTACCTTATACTACAGTTCCAATTATTTGGGGCATGACGGGTATTAATGGTCAACACGCGTTTTATCAGTGTTTACACCAAGGTAATGTAATTGTACCTGCAGATTTTATTGCATCAGTTAAACCACAAGTGAATGTTGATAAGCATCACGATATTTTATTATCAAACTTCTTTGCACAAACAGAAGCAATGATGAGTGGTATGGATGCAGAGCAGGTTACCGCTGATTTAACCGCTAAGGGTAAATCGCAAGCAGAGATTGATGAGTTATTAAATCATAAAATTCATCAAGGCAATCGTCCTACAACGTCTATGCTATTAGATACAGTAGATGCTAAAACAGTGGGCCGTTTAATTGCACTGTATGAGCATAAGATATTTTGCCAAGGCATTATTTTAGAAATATGTTCGTTTGACCAATGGGGTGTAGAACTGGGTAAAGGTTTAGCATCTAAAATTGAGAGTGAACTTACTGATGAAAGCGTTAAACACGCTCATGATAGTTCGACAAACGGCTTAATGGCGTACTACAAACAAAACCGTACGCAGTAAAAAATTCGCTTACGCAAGTAAGTAAACCGAGTACCTTTGAACGGGTAGCGCTGGAGTGCTTAGGGTCTGTATTTTTGTGAGAGGAGATACAGGGCCCCTAAGGCTCATTTAATAAGCGCAATGATAAAAATAATAATAAATCATCGATACAGAACAATTCAGCAGGCTTTTATTTAAATACAGCTATAAAAGCCATCTAATCTAGCAATAAATAGGCATACCCGCACATTTATAAAATGTACTGGGTATCACAACGTAGAGAGTAACTATGCTTAATCCTTTTGATATTATAATTTTTGGGGGCGGTGGTGATCTTGCGTTACGCAAATTGCTACCTGCAATGTACAGAGCATATCAAGAAGGTAACTTACCTGAAGGCTCACGTATCCTACCAACAGTACGCGAAGAATCGAAACGTGCTGAATACATAGAAACAGCGCATAAAGCATTACAAGAATTTTTAAGCAAAGGTGAGTTTAACGCTAAAGATTGGAAAGCATTTTCTACTTTTTTAGTGCCAGTGGTAAGTAATGTTACAGAAGCAGACGACAACTGGGATGTGCTAAAAGGCATTTTAGATGAGCACGAAAGCACTAAGTCTCGCGTGTTTTACTTATCGCTTCCGCCTGCTGTTTACGGCACATGTTGTGAAATATTATCGACTAAAGGTTTAATTACACCTACATCACGCGTTGTTGTTGAAAAGCCAATTGGTTATTGCGGTGATTCTGCTGAAGCAATTAATGGAAAAATTGCAGAATTTTTTAATGAAGAG
This sequence comes from Pseudoalteromonas sp. NZS71, assembly GCF_015864715.1. Classification (NCBI taxonomy): domain Bacteria; kingdom Pseudomonadati; phylum Pseudomonadota; class Gammaproteobacteria; order Alteromonadales; family Pseudoalteromonadaceae; genus Pseudoalteromonas; species Pseudoalteromonas sp. NZS71. Next base: position 72,259 of record NZ_JADYWS010000021.1, read on the forward strand.
CAAATTTTCCGTATTGACCATTACTTAGGTAAAGAAACAGTACAAAACTTAATGGCGCTACGTTTTTCAAACTCATTGTTTGAAAATATGTGGGATGCTAAATCTATTGATAACATCCAAATTAGCTTATCAGAAACTGTTGGTCTTGAAAGCCGTGCTGGTTTTTACGATAAAGCCGGTGCACTTCGTGACATGGTTCAAAACCATTTATTACAACTACTTTGTTTAGTTGCAATGGAGTCGCCTAATAAGCTTAACGCTAACAGTATTCGTAACGAAAAACTAAAAGTATTAGAAGCACTTCGCCCACTAGTAGGTGGTGATGTTGATGAAAATATTGTTCGTGGTCAATACGTACCAGGTGACTTAAACGGTAAAATTGTACCGGGTTACTTAGAAGAGCTAAATGAAGGTTCTAGTAAAACAGAAACGTTTGTAGCTATTCGCGCGCATATTGATAACTGGCGCTGGGCGGGTGTTCCATTTTACCTTCGTACGGGTAAACGTATGGCTAAGCGCTGTGCAGAAATTGTGGTTGAATACAAAAAAGTATCTCACAATATCTACGAAGATAACGTGGGTAATATCGAGCCAAATCGTCTTGTTATTCGTTTGCAGCCAGAGGAAACAATTCAACTAACGCTTATGTCTAAGCGTCTTGATAACCTTCAAATGCAACTTGAACCAGTAACAATGAATATTGAGCTTTCACAAGCTTACAGCAATGGTTTTCACTCAGATGCGTACAAGCGTTTAATGCTTGATGCCGCTGCAAATAACCCATCATTATTTATTCACCGTGATGAAGTTCGTCAAGCGTGGAAATGGATTGATCCAATCATTGACCGTTGGCAAGACAAAGGCAAGCCTGCACTTTACCGTGCTGGTAGCTGGGGTCCTGAGGATGCTGATGAACTATTGGCAGAAAAAAGCCACGTATGGTTTAACACAGGCGATAAGGTATAAGTATGGCAACACTAGTTGAAAAGTTTTTTGACGATAAAGATGCGTTAACAGCTGAGCTTTCTGCAACGCTTGAGCAATCACTACGTGATGGCATTAAAAACGATGGCCGTGCTGTACTAATGGTGTCGGGTGGCTCGTCTCCTGCGCCAGCTTATAAGCATTTATCAACGCTTGATTTAGATTGGCAACATGTTGATGTTGCTATGGTTGATGAACGCTGGGTAGACCCAAGCCATGAAAAAAGTAACGAAGCATTTATTAAAAGCACGTTATTACAAAATTTTGGCAGTGCTGCAAACTTTATAACCATGAAAAACGATGCTGCAACCGCGCAGCAAGGCAGTGAAGTGTGTGAAGCCGCTTACAGTGCTTTAAAAGCGCCATACGATGTAACTATTCTAGGCATGGGCCCAGATGGCCATACTGCGTCGTTATTCCCAAATGCAGAAGGTTTAGAGCACGGTTTAACAACTGAGCAAACAGTATGTGCAATTAATGCGATACAAAGTGATGTGACGGGTAGTATTACTGAGCGAATGACGCTTACGTTAAATGCTATTGCGCAATCTAAAGTGGTTAAGCTTTTAATTAGCGGTGAAGAAAAACTCGCTGTTTATAAGCAAGCAAAAGCGGGCGGCGATGTTAATGACATGCCACTTCGCGCTGTGCTTAATCACCCAAGTATAAATATTGAAGTATATTGGGCGCCTTAATTTAGGTGCTAATTTAACTTTTAAAGGCCGCTTATATAAGCGGCCTTTTTTATTTGCTCAAATTTAAGCCTAAACACTGCAAAAAAACAGTCCTGAACTGTTTACCAATGTTAATGAATGACTTTGATTTGTATTAAAATCAACCATAAAGTGTGTTGTTTTTGAACAAAATTTATGAGTTTGAGCTGTATGTTTTTTAGCAACGTTCAGATTTAGTTAAATTTTATTTTTTCATGGTCGTTGTCATAAAAGTTTCCCTTCCTTTTTTAGCTCAAAAGCATTAGCCTAAAGGTATTAACAATGAAACATATAAATTAAAATAAACGGAGCAGTAACATGGCGGAGCAACAAGTACAGCCTTTACACAACGAAAAACATGCCAACACTAAAATTCAAAACGGCATCAATGTAGAATTCATGAAAACTCAACATTTAGTGCCAGTAGTTGCACATGAGTTTGCACGCGTAGCAAACGAGTTTCCAATGTCATTCGTTAAAAACAACGAAAGCGGCACTTTTCAAGCTGTTGCTATGTTTGGCTTAGAGCCAGGCGAAAACCTTTTTGTAGAAGATGGTAAATGGACTGCAGCATTTGCACCTATGGCATCTACTCGTTACCCACTGGGCTTAGTTAAACACCCAGATCAAGATCAATACGGTATCGTAATTGACGAAGCAAGTGCGCTTGTTGGTGAAGACGAAGGTAATGCATTATTTGAAAACGGCGAAGAAACAGATTACCTAAAACGTCGTAAAGAAGCGCTTGTATCTTTCATTGAGTTTTCTCAAGTAACTGAAGCGTTCACTAAATTCCTTGCTGATAAAGAGCTACTAATTGCGCAAACGCTTACAGTAGACATTAAAGGCGAGAAAAAAGACATCAACGGTATTTACCTTATCGATGAGAAAAAGCTAAACGAGTTAAGCGATGCTGATTTCTTAGAGCTTCGTAAACGTGGTTACTTAGCACCAATTTATTCTTTCTTAACGTCTACTCATCAAGTAGCACGTTTAGCGCGTTTAAAAGCTAAACAAGCTTAATTATACCAATTGCATTAAATTAGTGATCTATTATAGCGATAAGAAAATGGCTCAATAACAAGGCTAAAATTATGATACATAGTTGTTCTATATAAATAATTTTCAACGTAGTTAGTGAGCTATTTAATACGCTAGAATGACCATGTTTTTAATAAAATTGGTATTACAAACACGTAAAATTTTAAAAAGCGCCTTAAGGCGCTTTTTTTATGCCATTAAACTCACTTTAGTTGAAATTAAGCCCGCAACCATTCACATTAGTTTATAACTTTCCCATAAAAGAGCTCATTATGAAAACACCCTTATTAGCAATTCTTGCGAGCAGCCTTTTTGCTTTAAGTAATAGCGTATTCGCTGCAGAGACTCCTTTTGCCATTGCGATTCATGGTGGGGCAGGGACAATAGAAAAAGCACGATTTACACCCGCTCAAGAAAAGCTGTACCGCGCTAAATTAACAGAGGCCGTAGAGACAGGTTATAAAGTATTGCACCAAGGCGGTGAAAGTTTAGATGCGGTAACTGCGGCAATTACAGTATTAGAGCAATCGCCTTATTTTAATGCAGGGCGTGGAGCGGTATACACTTACGATGGCGGGCATGAGCTTGATGCATCCATAATGGATGGTCGAAACCGTGAAGCAGGCGCAGTTGCGGGTGTAAAGCATATTGAGAGCCCGATTAAATTAGCGCGTTTGGTCATGAATAACTCTGTACACGTAATGCTTAGTGGGCAAGGCGCTGAGGAGTTTGCTAAAGAGCAAGGTGTTGAACTTGTCGAAAATAACTTATTTGATACCGAGCCTCGTTACAAAGCGCTTTTAAAAGCAAAACAAAAATTAGATAAAGCCAAAGCAACCAGTAAAGAGTACCAAGCCGCGCACAAAGCATTGCCTAACTCTTACAAAATGGGCACGGTTGGCGCAGTGGCGCTTGATAAAAACGGTAATTTAGCGGCAGGTACATCCACAGGTGGTATGACGGCAAAACGTTATGGCCGTGTAGGTGACGCGCCGGTAATTGGTGCTGGGACATTTGCTGAAAACGAATCGTGCGCAGTATCGGCAACAGGGCACGGTGAATATTTTATTCGCTATAACGTAGCGAGCGATATATGTGCGCGTGTTAAGTATCAAGGTAAAACCATAGCTGAAGCTGGAGATGAAGTTATAAACGGTGTGCTTAAGCCAATTGGTGGCACTGGCGGCGTTATTATTATTGATACTAAGGGGAATATTAGCTTGCCGTTTAATACCTCTGGCATGTATCGGGCAAGTAAGTCGAATACGCAAGCGACCTACGTGGGCATTTTTAACGACGAATAAGCCAAAGTAATTTAATTAACCTCAACTCTGGTTAATAGATTTACTAAAGTATTGAACCACAATGATATTTTAATTCATTTATTGCTAGCCAGTTATTTTCAGTGCAGTTAGCGCTGAAAATAACTGCTTGAGATAGATTTATTATTCGCAGTTTAGGTGAATCGCAGCGTTTATATAACAAACAACCCCGTGTTATGCATTTTGTAGGATTAACCCCGGCCGTTTAATTTGATATAATTATGGCTCTTTAACTAATTTTATAAGGTATGCGGGTGGTAAACCTAGGTCAGTTGTTTGGCGAGCTAAAAACGTGCTTGAAAAAAGATCAATTCATTTTCAAAAAACGCTTACATGGCGTAAAAAAAATAACGGATGAAAACAAGCATGCCAACGCGCTTGAAAAAATAGCGGCTGATATATCCCGTAGCCAAGAATTACGTGATAAACGCTTAGCGGGCCTTCCTAAAGTGACTTACCCTGAGCAATTGCCAGTAAGTCAAAAAAAGGAAACAATTAAAGACGCCATTGCAAATAACCAAGTGGTTATTATTGCAGGTGAGACGGGCTCAGGTAAAACAACTCAAATACCTAAAATGTGTTTAGAGCTTGGCCGTGGTGTTGATGGCTTAATAGGCCATACTCAACCACGCCGATTAGCAGCGCGAACGGTGGCTAACCGTATTGCTGAAGAAATGAAGTGCGAACTTGGTCAGCAAGTCGGTTTTAAAATCCGTTTTAGCGATCAGGTTTCTAATAATACGTACGTTAAACTAATGACTGACGGTATTTTACTGGCAGAAATTCAGCAAGATCGATTTTTAAACCAATACGACACCATAATTATAGATGAAGCGCACGAGCGTAGTTTAAACATCGACTTTATTTTGGGTTACTTAAAAAACCTACTTCCAAAACGTCCCGATTTAAAAATAATAATTACGTCTGCAACCATCGATCCTGAGCGCTTTTCAAAGCATTTTGATGATGCGCCCATTATAGAAGTATCGGGTCGTACTTTCCCTGTTGATGTGCGTTACAACCCAACGGCCGATATTAATAAAGAAGATATGGAAGCCGAGGGCGATCAGCTACAAGGTATTTTTGATGCTGTTGACGAACTGTGCGCGGAAGGTCCTGGTGACATACTGATATTTTTAAACGGTGAGCGTGAAATACGCGATACCGCTGATGCACTTAGCAAGCGTAATTTAAAACACACAGATGTATTGCCACTTTACTCGCGCTTATCTAACGCAGAGCAAAACCGTATATTTGCGCCACATTCTCGTCGTCATATTATTTTATCGACCAACGTAGCCGAAACGTCACTAACTGTGCCGGGTATTCGTTATGTCATAGACCCAGGTACTGCGCGTATAAGCCGCTACAGTTATCGTACAAAAGTTCAGCGCCTGCCAATAGAACCTATATCGCAAGCAAGTGCTAATCAGCGTATGGGTCGTTGTGGACGTGTTGAAGCGGGTATTTGTATTCGCTTGTACTCTGAGGATGATTTTTTATCGCGCCCAGAGTTTACCGACCCTGAAATACTGCGTACTAATCTTGCCTCAGTTATTTTGCAAATGTTGGCACTCGGGCTTGGTGATATGGCGCAATTTCCGTTTGTGCAAGCGCCAGATAGCCGTAATATAAGTGATGGTTTATCGTTATTAGAAGAACTACAAGCAGTAAAACCAGACAAACGTGATAGTAAAACGAGTTTAACCGCTTCAGGTAGAGAACTCAGCCGATTACCGGTAGACCCTCGTTTAGCTAAAATGGTGCTCACAGCTCACAAACTTGGCGCATTGCGTGAAGTGATTGTTATTGTGGCGGCGTTGTCGATTCAAGATCCACGCGAACGCCCGCAAGAAAAACGTGCTGCAGCCAATGAAAAACACGGTCGCTTTGACGACCCAGATTCAGACTTTATCGCTTTTTTGAACTTATGGAATTACTTAGAAGAGCAGCAAAGCGAGCTGACTAACGGCCAGTTTAGAAAGCTGTGTCAAAAAGATTTCCTAGCCTATATGCGCCTGCGTGAGTGGCAAGATATTGTTTATCAAATAAGTACTGTGTGTAACGAAATGGGCATGAAAGCAACCAGCCAAGCGGCTGATGGCGAACTTGTTCATAAAGCGTTATTAAGCGGAATGCTGAGCCATATTGGCTTTAAAGATGAGAAGCAAATATACAAAGGTGCACGTAATAGTCAGTTTCATATTTTTCCGGGTTCAGGTTTATTTAAAAAGAGCCCTAAATGGATCATGTCAGCGGAGCTGGTAGAAACCAGTAAATTATATGCCCGCACAAATGCAAAAATAGACATTAACTGGGTAGAACCATTAGCGCAGCATTTAGTAAAACGTAGCTATACAGAGCCACACTGGGAGAAAAAACCAGGTGCGGTAATCGCGTTTGAGCAGCAAACTTTGTACGGCTTACTTGTCGTAAATAAACGCCGCTGTGTTTATAGCAACATAGACCCTAAAGTGAGCCGAGAGCTTTTTGTGCGCACTGCATTAGTTGAGCAAGAGCTGGGCTTAAACGAGGGCTTTTTAGCATTTAACAGTGAGCTTATTGAAGATATTCAAGTTCTGGAAAATAAGTCGCGTCGTCGTGATATTTTAGTTGATGAGCAAACGTTATTTGAGTTTTACGATAAAAAAATACCCAAAGAAATTAATAACCGCGCTGCATTTTTAAAATGGTATAAAACACAAAAACAACAAAATAAACATTACTTACACATGACCCGTGAAGAGTTAATGCAGCATGGTGCAAGTAATATCACTGAGTTTGACTACCCTGACACATGGCAGCAAGACAATATTATATTACCGCTTGCTTATCATTTTGACCCAGGACAAGCGGTTGATGGTGTTGCGGTGCAAATACCGGTAGCACTGTTGAATCAAGTACAAGAGAGTGGTTTTGACTGGCATATACCTGCATTTAGACATGAGCTAATAAGTGGGCTTATAAAGTCATTGCCTAAATCGCTTCGCCGTAATTTTGTGCCAGCACCAAATTACGCAGATGCAGTACTTGCAGCTATTGAGCCAATGCAAGGTAGCTTAATTGATGCTTTAGCTACGCGCTTATTAAGAATGACAGGTGTGAGAGTTGATATGGAGGCGTGGGATTTAACCGCGCTTGCACCGCATTTACGATTGCAGTTTGAAGTACGTGATGAACACGATAAGTTACTTGCTCGTGGACTTGATTTAGCCAAACTTAAAGCAGAGCTGCAAGGTGAAGTAACCGAAACACTGTCTAAAGTAGCCGATAAAGGCATTGAAAAATCAGACCTAACACAATGGGATTTTGGTGAACTGCCAGCTTCATATGTTAAAAAACAAGGTCAATACGAAATAAAAGCATACCCTGCGCTGGTGGATAAAAAATCAGCCGCTGCAGTGGAGCTTTTTGATAGTGAAGCAAAAGCGCAGCAAGCGCATCAACAAGGTTTGCGCCGTTTAGTATTGTTAAATGTGCCGTCGCCAATTAAGTACTTACAACAAAACTTACCGAATAAGGCAAAGCTGGGTTTGTACTTTAACCCATTTGGTAAAATAGCTGATTTAATTGATGACTGTATCGCCGCAGGTGTTGATAGCTTATTAGTGAAACACGGCGATATACGCGATGAAAAAGCATTTGAAACAGCTAAAGAGCAAATACGAGGTGAGCTCGGTGACGCCGTTGTATCGATTGCAACGCAAGTTGAGCAAGTATTAAGTATTGCGCACGCACTGCATAAAAAAATGAAAGGGCGCGTTGATTTAACCATGATAACTGCGCATGGCGATATAAAATCACAGCTTGAGTCACTTATATTTAAAGGTTTTGTGGGCGCGCATGGCGCAGATAAAATAACGGATTTAATTCGTTATTTAAAAGCGATTCAAAAACGTTTAGAGAAGCTGCCTGTGGATCCAAATCGTGATAGGTTATGCGTACTAGAGTTGGATAAAGTTGCTCAAGAGTACAAAAAAGTAGTTAATAAAACGCCTAAAGGCTTGCCTATTCCACAAGAAGTAACCGCTATTTTTTGGATGCAACAAGAGCTTAGAGTGTCGTTATTTGCTCAAACGCTTGGAACTCCTTACCCAATTTCGGCTAAGCGAGTACTTAATGCGATAAAAGAGATAGAATAAAACTTGCATTTTCTATTAAGCTTAGTACCTTAATAGGAGGATTTATTTTTGTTTTGAAAAGGAAGTGACATAGTTATGTCCTCATCGATTGAACATAAAACAAAGCGACTTTTAGTGGTAGACGACGAGTATTTTAATTTTGAAATGCTCAAAGCAGCACTCGCGTCGAAATTTGATGTTAGTTATGCAGATTCAGGGCAAAGCTGTCTTGCATCGGCAATTGCGAGTCCGCCAGATATAATTTTGCTTGATGTTTGTATGCCTGGTCTTGATGGTTATGATACATGCCGAATGCTAAAACACACACCTGAAACAAAAAATATTCCTGTTGTTATGGTATCGGGCCTAGAGTCTCCATCTGAAAAACAAGCAGGGTTTGACGCTGGTTGTAACGCATATGTTGTAAAGCCATTTTCAGTGGGTGCTTTGTTGGAAGAAATTAACACGGTTTTTTAGAGGTAACGTATGTTTACTGATGATAAGCGAAATTTTAGACGCATGCAGATCAATACACCTGCAAATTTAACAACGATAGAACCAATAGCGGGTTTAAGTTTTGCCGCAGAGTGCGTGGATTTAAGTGCAACAGGTTTATCAATTCATTTAGATGAATTACTTGAACCTAATACATTACTGACGGTGAACATTGATTCGACTCACCCAAGTATTGCGCCTTTAAATGCAACAGCAAAAGTAATACGTGCCAGCAAAGAAGATGATGGCACGGTAACAGCAGGTCTTGAAATCATTCAGTTTAACTAACTTGAATCCAGTTAAACTCAATAGTAGATATTAAAAAACCTTACAGATTAAGCCTTTTAAGTAAAAGCCTTCAGGGTAGCTGCCAGCAATTGGGTGATCAGCTGCCTGGTTTAATCGCTCCATTATAAGTAGGTCTTTACCTGCATCAAGTGCTGCATCGGCTACTACTTTTTGAAATAAGTTTTGTTCCATTAAACCAGAGCATGAGAACGTTAGTAATGTTCCACCTGGTTTTAGTATTTGCATGGCAATCATATTGATATCTTTATAACCACGACACGCACCGGTTAGCTGCGCTTTATTATCAGCAAACTTTGGTGGGTCCATTACGATGGTATCAAACTGTCTACCTTCGTCGCGGTATTGGCGTAGTAACTTAAATACATCCTGCTTAACAAAACTTACTTTATTTAAATCTAAGTTATTATGTTCAACATTACGTTTTGCTGTATCTAAAGCGGGTTGAGATACATCTACGTTAGTTACATGCTCACATCCACCACGCAGGGCGTACAACGAAAATGTACCTGTATAACTAAAACAGTTAAGTACCGTTTTACCCTTTGAGAAGCGCTCAAGTGCGGCGCGGCTATCGCGTTGGTCTAAATAAAAGCCCGTTTTATGTCCATCAATTATATCGACTTCAATTTTAAAACCGTTTTCCTCAATAAGTACCGGCTGTGTTGGTTCATTACCCCAAAGAGCGCCTTTTATTGGCTCTAAGCCTTCTTTAGTGCGTACTTCTACGTCTGAGCGCTCGTATATGCTAGAGCCTGGGAAAATAGACATCAACGCGCCAACAATCTCGCCTTTATGACGCTCGGCACCCGCACTTAGTAGCTGACACACTAACACGTTATCAAACTTATCGATTGTAACGCCTGGTAAGTAGTCAGACTCCGCAGCACATAATCTAAAGCCTGTGAGCCCGCCTTCTTCAATTACTTGGCTACGTGCTTCTAATGAGCGGCGTAAACGGCGTTCAAAAAAGTTTTGATCGATGACTTCTTTTTCGTCAAAGCTCCAAACACGTGCGCGAATTTGTGAGTGAGGGCTGTAAGCAGCAGTTGCTAAAAACTTACCTTCGCTATCGTGAATCGTTACTGTGTCGCCTAATCCAGGTTTACCTTTAATTTTTTTGATGGCTTTTGAAAATAACCAAGGGTGTTTTCTTTTTAATGATTTATCGCGACCAGCTTGTAGGTAAACGGCAGATGACATAAGGCTTCTCAGTAGTAATAAATAAGCGCTGTATTTTAGTCAAGCAAGGAGCAACATACAATGAATGTTTTGCAAGGTGGGCATAAAGCACGGTAAAGTACGGATAATTTATCGATTCATTAGCTTTTGGAACCTAATAGTGTCTGACGCCGTTTTAAGCCCCGATTTAAAAATACTTAATTCACAATGTAGAGAATTTATAACCTCTTTAGTGCATGCCGATGTAGCTCACGATATTACCCATATAGAACGAGTGGTGCGCGTTGCAATACAGCTATGTAATGCGGAGCAAGCAAACATGTCAGTTGTATTACCTGCAGCGTGGATGCATGACTGTGTGGCGGTGGCTAAAAATCATCCTGATCGTGCAAAAGCCTCTACTATGGCAGCCGATAAGGCATTGGAATTTTTAAAATCTATTAATTATGACGAGTCACTTTTTGATGAGATTCATCATGCCATTGCCGCTCATAGTTTCAGCGCAAATATAAAAATTAAAACAGTTGAAGCGCAAATAGTACAAGATGCTGACAGAATGGATGCATTGGGCGCTATTGGAGTGAGTCGATGCATGAAAGTAGGCGGATCAATTTCTCGGTTATTGTATAACCCAGAAGACCCTTTTTGTATTGAACGCGAGGCTGATGATAAAACATACACGCTTGATCACTTTTTTATAAAGTTATTACATATTGCCGATAGCATGAATACGCCATCAGCTAAAGCAGAAGCGAATAGACGTACAAGGTATATGCATGACTTTTTAGAGCAATTAAAGTCAGAAATAGGTGAGTAACGTGAATAATACAAGCATACCTAAATTATCTGGGATTGATCATTGCCATTTAAATGTTGATAACTTGGTTGATGCCGTTAAGTGGTATGAGCGTGTTTTAGGTTTTAGTGTAGTACCCGAGCTTGCCTTTTGGGATGAGGACGGACGCGGCCCTTTAACACTTGAAGATACTAGTTCAACAACTCGTTTAGCACTTTTTGAAGGTGAGGGGCGTAGTAAAGGGATTGCATTTTTGGCCTCAGGGGATCAATTTATTCAATGGCGTAATCATCTTGAGGGTTTAAATATAAAAGTAGTTTTAGCAGATCATGGTGTAACGTTTTCTATGTACTTTAAAGATGAAAGCGGTAATAGCCATGAAATTACCTCACATGACTATCGTTATATAAAGTCTTACTATCCAAATGTTGAGCTTGGCTCTCACAGCGCTAAAAAGAATTAGCTTTCTTGATTTGAATTTTTTATAGCAAGGATATCGTCTAATTTTTTCACAAATAGTTCGATTAGAGCGGGATCAAAATGAGCTCCTGCTTGCTCTTGCATATGTAAAACTGTTTTCTCTACACTCCATGCCTCTTTATAAGGGCGTTTTGAAGTCAGAGCATCAAAAACGTCAGCAACGGCAACAATTCTACCTTCAATTGATATTTCTTCGCCTTTGATCCCGTTAGGATAGCCTGAACCATCCCATTTTTCGTGGTGTTCAATAGCAAGTTTATGAGCGAGTTGTAATAATGGCGATGAAGAATTTGCTAATATTTGTGCACCAATTATGGCGTGTTTCTTCATATGCTCAAACTCTTCAAAAGTTAACTTTCCTGGCTTGAGTAAGATAGCATCAGGGATACCTATTTTCCCAACATCGTGCATTGGGGCGGCTTGGCGTAAAAGCTCTGCACTTTGCTCATCCATACCTAGCGCTAATGCTAATACTTTGCTGTATTGGCTCATACGCACTATATGTTCGCCAGTGTCAGTATCTTTATATTCAGCAGCACGGCCTAGACGTTGTACTAAATCTACATGTGCTTGTTTTAATTGCTCAGCTTGCACTAGCGATAAGTGAGTTTTAACTCTAGCTCTTACAATAGCAGAGCTTATTGGCTTAGTAATATAATCTACAGCACCAAGTTCAAAACCTTTAAATTCATCATTTTCGTCCCCCAAAGCTGTCACAAAAATAATGGGGATATGAGACGTTTTAGGATTGTTTTTTACCCGCTGGCAGACTTCAAACCCATTCATATCTGGCATCATTATGTCTAGCAAAATTAGCTTTGGTAGTTCTTTTTCAAGTAGTGCCAATGCGGCATCACCCGATTTAGCAAACGACATACGATATTGATTACCTAACACTTCGCGCATTACTTTTAGATTTGCAGGCTCATCGTCAACAATTAATACTCGTGGCCTATCTGTTGTAAAATCCATTAATTAATACTCATTGTTTGTTAGTTTTTCAAGTAAGGTTTCTAGTATTACGTGTGCTTTATCAAAATCAAATTCATCAAAGGCCTCGGCTATATCATCAACTTCATTTTTATAGATTGAAGGTATGCCGCGTTGCAGTTTTGCTAGTAGCTCATCATTTAGCTCTGCGTTTTGTGCATCTTGATTAAGCGTCTTACACAGTGACTTAATTTCATCAATTGATAGCGTGTCAGAACTATTATCTTCAGGCTTACTACTTGGCTTATCGCAAGTATTAGATGACAGCAGTTGTGAGATGACAAGTAGCTCGTTTTTTATATCGTCTAAAGTACTAATAACTTTAGCGTCACTTTGTTTTTGCTCTAAATCGGTTAATAACTTCATTAATGTTATTAGGCCTAAGTTACCAGCAACACCTTTAAGTGTGTGAATGGTGCTATCGACATCTTTTATATTTGATAATTTATCACTGAATAATGTTTCGAACCGTTTATTACTGTCACTAATAAATTTAGTAATCTCTGTAAGTTGCTTACATTTAGAACCCCAAAGAGCTAACCCTTTTTCAAAATCTATATGCTGCGCTTTAGGATCGCTTTGCGATATAACCATTTCTTTTGCAATACCAAGACCAAGCACTTGTGCTATTTCTTGGTTTAGCTGATTTATATCGACGGGTTTATTTGCAAAGCCATTCATGCCTGCTTTTTTAGCCGTAAGCTTATCTTGTTGTAATACACTGGCTGTGAGCGCGATAATTGGCGTGTATTTAATTTGTCTTTGATTTTCTATTGCTCTTATTTTTTGTGTTGCCTCTATGCCATCACACAATGGCATATGTATATCCATTAAAATGACATCAAAGTCTTGTTCTTCAAATACTTTAATCGCTTCAAGTCCGTTAGATGCCTTGGTAACTGCATGCTGATCGCGTGACAGGAGTAAAGAAAGTAGTTCTGTATTTTGCTCGATATCGTCAACTACTAACACCCTAAGTGCAGGCAGTTGTGTGTGTAGACCATCAAAATGATCTATTTTAGTTTCGTCACCTAAAGTAAGCGGCAATGAAAAGTAAAAGCAGGTGCCTTTACCTAGTTCACTTACTAAGTTTATTGTTCCGCCCATAAGCTCTACAAGTTGTTTGCTTATGGTAGTACCAAGACCTGTACCACCAAAACGGCGAGTAGTAGTACCATCGGCTTGTTCGAAAGGTTGAAACACTGCTTGAATACGATCTTTTGCAATACCAATACCGGTATCTTGCACTTCAAAAAACAGATGCTGATTTTGTGTTATAGCAACAGTTACGGTAACAGAGCCTTTTTCGGTAAACTTAATAGCATTACCAATTAAATTAGTAAGTACTTGCCTGAGTCGATCTGGGTCACCGTAATAAGTAGCACTTACTGATTCTTTAATATGAAGTTTAAGTTCTAAATCTTTCTTTTTAGCTTCTAACCAAAAAGTAGAAATAATACTGTCTATTACTGGCTTTAAACTAAAGTGTATTGGCTCAATAGTGAGCTTACCACGCTCTAATTTTGCGGAATCGAGAATTTCATTTAATAATCTAAGTAATGAACGCGCTGCATTATTTACGGTCACTAAATGTTTTTGTTGTTCTTGATCAAGTGGAGTATCCATTAATAAGTCGCTGAAACCTATTATAGAATTCATTGGGGTGCGTATTTCATGGCTCATATTAGCCATAAAAGATTGCTTTGCATAAGCAGCTTCTTCAGCTTTAAATTTAGCTTGCTCTAGTTTTTCTTCATATTCTTTGCGTTCTGTAATATCAACTAAAACACCATCAATCCACTTTGCTTGGCCTTGGGTATCAAAGTCGATGCTGCCTTTATCTAAAAGCCATAAGATTTTACCGCTTCTGTGGCGAATTCTGTATTCGATTGAATACTGACGTTTCTCTTCTACGGCTTTTGTGACGGCATCTACAATAGGTTGCTGGTCTGATTTTAAAACTAGATCGTTAAATTCAATGCAATGTTCAGTAAATTCATTAGGGTTATAACCCGTTAACTCGTTGATGCTCGGGCTGATAAAAAGCATGGTCCAGTTATCATCAAATTTACACCTAAAAGCCACACCTGGCATGTTATCCATTAAAGAGCGGTATTTTTGCTCTTTTTCTTCAAGGCTTTTTTGTAAAGCTCGTTGCTCTGATAAGTCTGTTATGAAGCCTACGTATAGAGGATTTTGCCCTGGCTGATTAACTTCTCCAATCCCCAAACGAATCGGGAATAAGTGGCCATTTTTATGCTTTGCAAAAATTTCACGGTTAACACCGATTACTTTACCTAAATCAATATTTTTAGCTTTAGAAAGGTAGCTATCGTGATGCATCGCGATAGCATCATCCATTAGCATTTTAATATTATGATTTTGTACTTCATTTTCGTGCCAGCCAAAAATTTTACTGGCTGATTCGTTAAAGCTCAAAATAATGCCGGTGTGATCAATCGTTACGATTCCATCAATGGCTGTGCCTAAAATTGCGTTTAAGCGAGACTCGTCGGCTGACTTTTCTTCAAGTAACATTTTATATCTGACCATGCCATTAAGTACCGCTACTACGCTTGTAATGGCAATCGTTGCAGTTGCAACCGCGATGGCTACAAAAGTGAGCCCAGCAGAAGCATTTGCGTCGTCATATAAAAGAGGAGATGTTGCAACAAAGCGTGTAGATGCCATGCCCATATAATGCATAGCAGCAACAGCAAAGCCCAATATTATAGCGCTGATGGCTCTATTTTGTAGGTATGATAGTTTTGGAAAAAATTTTTCAAGATTAAAGCGGCTATATAACGCTATAAACGAAAGAGCGACGGCAACTAAAATTGAAAGGCCAAAGGTCAGTGGGTCATAGCGCAACATTGGGGAAAGCTCCATTGCAGCCATACCGCTGTAATGCATTGTACCAATACCAGCCCCTAGTAAGATCGAGCAAATGCTGAGCACTCTAAAGTTTCCATCACTATTTACAAGTATTGATACCGCATACTGACATGCTAATAAAGCAGGAAGAAAAGAGAGTAGTGTGATTGTTGGATCGTAGCTTATATTAGTACATAGCGAAAAAGCTAACATACCTATAAAGTGCATACTCCAAATACCAGAAGAAAATACAGTTGCTGCGGTTATATTTGCTAAACGTTGATAACGAGGGAATTTAGTCTCTTTTGCTAAATCAATGAGCTTAGTAGTAAAAAAAGCAGCAAAAATGGCTATTAATACAGACATTGAGACTAGAAGAGGGTCGTAAACCCCATTAAGTATTAGGCTTGGATCTTGGTCTGTAATGAAGAAAGCTGATAGCATAACGGCTCGAAATATAATCTTTATTTTACAAGTTTAATCTAATTTAATAATAAATGAACCGTTATTTCTAATCGCGCTATAAAGTGACGAATTTTAAGCAAGTTTATTTATTGTTTTGTTATTGAAGTAAATAAAGTGATTTAACTTTCAGTTCAAATAAAACAGACGGCTCAATCTATAGCTTATTATAATAAAGTGGATTAGGAGTTAGGTGCGACTGTATGCCTAAGAGTTTAAAATTGATGGTAATATGGATTATATAAACGGATGCTATATTTAGAGTTTAAGTCGTGTTTGAATATCAACTAAAAAAGAGTACTAGACGCAAAACAGTCGCAATAAAAGTGCATAGTCAAAAGGTAACTGTGTATGCGCCACATTTTGTCGCAAAAAAACACATTGATACTTGGTTATTTGACAAACAAGAGTGGGTTGCAGAACAATTAAAAAAACAATCGTCAATTGATGACACTAAGCAGTACCCCTTTGAATCTAAAAAAATCAGTGTTTTTTCAGAAACTATTTGTTTGAAACTGGACTCAGGCCAAGATTCCAAAGTAACCCCGTATGATGACCACTTACTTATTACAATATCTCCTCGAGTTAAAAACACTTATCAAAAGTATCGACAGCTATTAGAGACTTATTTAAAAGAGCAGCTTATTGCATACATAGAGATGCGTTTAGCGTATTTCTGTACTCAAATGGGTGAAGAGTTGCCAAATGATTTAAAAATAGGTGTTTATAAACGAAAGTGGGGGAGTTGTAATAGCAAGCGAGAACTCACTTTTAATTTACATCTTATAGGTGCTCCTT
Organism: Pseudoalteromonas sp. NZS71; assembly: GCF_015864715.1. Lineage (NCBI taxonomy): Bacteria > Pseudomonadati > Pseudomonadota > Gammaproteobacteria > Alteromonadales > Pseudoalteromonadaceae > Pseudoalteromonas > Pseudoalteromonas sp. NZS71. The sequence continues at coordinate 88,823 of NZ_JADYWS010000021.1, forward strand.
ACCACGCCATAGATTATGTGATTGTTCATGAGCTTGCCCATTTAAAGTATTTAAATCATAGCAAAGCTTTTTGGCAGCGAGTAGAGGCGTTTTTCCCCGATTACAAAACATCATCTAATTGGTTAAAACAAAATGGTATGAGTTTACAGTGGGTGTTTTGATGTTACTGAATATAGGAATATAGGAATATAGGAATATAGGAATATAGGAATATAGGAATATAGGAATATAGGAATATAGGAATA
>NZ_JADYWS010000022.1:0-87338 GCF_015864715.1 Pseudoalteromonas sp. NZS71
ATTCAAGGTTAAAAAGCAACCAACCAAGAATAGTTGGATACGTTCCTAAAAAGAGTAATTCTACAGCCTCAACGCCCACTTAAGCGGACAAAAATAGTTGGTTAAAATGTGAAGCGAAGCGGAACCTAACCAACTGTTTTTATTCCGTTTGAAGTGCTTGTTAGCTACCGTTATGTACATAACTTTCAAGTTGCCAATTGTTTTTTATTTGGCGAACATTAAAAACAGAAATCCCTTTAGTTTTCCACTCATTTTTTATTTGTGCATATTCTTGTTCAGGAAAACCTAGTCTCGATATGTTTTTATACGTTGAACAACCTAAATAAATTTCTTTCACTGACCCTATAGGGATACTAAGACAGTAAATTGGTCGCCCTTGAAATTGAATAGTGTTCCATACTCCAGACTTGTTTTCAAAATTAGATTCTGAATACCTTGATGATGAGTGTGAATTTATATTTTTAACAACTCTAACTTCTTCCTCATAGTTCCAAGGTAAAGATTTATACAAAAATGTTCTTTTGAAAAGCTCATAATCTTGTTCTTCAAAAGATTCGACTTCATTACCAATTGCCATTAATTGCTCAGTTGATAATTGTGGCAACTGCTTAGTTGGTATTGTTGATGAATAAATTACATCGCCATATTTAGCAGGAACTAGGCTGGTTTTTGAAGAGTTTAAATTGGCTGCTTCAACGTCAATGCCTATTACAACACCACGATGATCATCACCATAATGTGACCACATCGTAGGATTTAATGGTGTTCTAGTTAGTGAAAGAACACCAAATTTTCGACTCATTCTATTTCGAACTGCATTAGCTGCTAAGTTTGTTGGAACATCGCCATTATCTTCAAAATGGACTGAAGTTCCCTCGAAAGGGTCGTTAAGATCTTCAAGACAAGAAAAACCAATTGTTGAGTTTTTTACAATTGATACAGCAGTTTTGAAAGATACGTATTTATATAGAATCATCCAGACTGACCTTAGGTAGCTAACACTTTATCGAGGACACTTCCCTCTTTTTATGAGCAAAGTATGTCCTCTTAATTATTTTTAATATTAATAACAAATCCTGTAACACATTGCGAGTATTAAACTTTAAGTCGGGCTGTTCTTTTAATAATATGCAGAAATGAGGAAAACGTCCTCATTTTTTGACTTAGGAGGAAAAACGCCAGCGCGGTACATAAATGCAGCAATTAAATATTTAAAATGAAAACCAAACCCGATTTTAAATCATTTAATAGTCACTAAAAAACGGTGGCGATAATGTAAGTAACCGCTTTAAGTACACTTGTTTGTGTAAGCATATTATAAAAGGTGGTTTACGGATGTTGGAAGCTGTAAAAAGAAGGTCATGAATTATTTACTAAACGCGTCTTCCTTCTTTTAAAATAGGGCAGACACGATGTATTTATACCAATCGACTTAAATATTTAGCCTTTCTAGCGTGCTAAATAAAGCGTTAACGGCGTTATAAATTTCTCATGTAGAACAACTACATGTCGAAATTTATGCCTTGTTATCACTCTATTTATCCGTCGCTATAAATGTCTAATAACTTAACACGATTGGTATTATTTGGCTTTTTTAGCCTCTAGAGTTTCTATTTCACTCCAGATTTTTTCGGCTTCTGCACTTAACATGGCAAAGCTTTTAATGTCGCCTTTTCTTTGTGCCTGCATGCCTTGCTCTAGTTTTACGTCGTATTCTTTACGCAGTTTTTTTACGGGATCAGGCTTTAAAAATGAAAACATTAGTATTCTCTTAATTTATTAAATTATATGTAGTTAGTGTACGCATTAATGGGCTTAATAGTTCTTTGTTTGGTGAAAATGTTTACTTTGCGCTTTAAAAGCGCAAAGTAAACACGGTGTAATTATTAACGAACTGTGTGCTAGTTCTAGTGTTTACGTTTCTGGCTCTAGGCGTTTAATACCTTGGCCATCAATACCTAAATAAATAAAACCATCACTGCCTTGGGCTAAGCTGCGTACTCTGCCTATTCCATCGAGTATTTTATATTGCTTAACAACCTTACCTTTTGATAGTTCCAGAGCGCTAATAAATGCAAATTTCATTGATGCTAATAATAGCTTACCTTTAAGTTTTGGGTATTTATCACTTGTTACATACAACATATCGGAAGGGGCAATTGAAGGGGTCCAATGTAATACGGGCGATTGCATGCCGTCTTTTTCTTTAAGGTCTGTAAACTTGGTACCGCTGTAGTTAACGCCATAGCTTACTAAAGGCCATCCGTAGTTAGCGCCTTTTTTTATTATGTTAAGTTCATCGCCACCGCGTGGTCCGTGCTCGTGAGACCATAAAATATTATTTTGATTATCAAACCACATGCCCTGTGGATTACGGTGCCCATAAGACCATGCTGCATGTTTTGCATCTTTTTGTTTAACAAACGGATTGTCGCTTGGGATACGGCCATCATCGTGTAAGCGATAAATTTTACCGCCGTCCCGCGTGAGATCTTGTGGGTTTATGTCGCGCGAGCCGCGATCGCCAATTGAAAAATAAACATAACCTTCATTATCAAACACAATACGGCTGCCGTAGTGCTGGCCTTTGGTAGTATTATGCTCGCCTTTGTATAGCAATTGCTGATCAGACAGCTGCGTATGATCGCTATTTAGCTTGGCGCGCATTAAGGCGGTGTTACTTCCGCTTCCTTTGCCCTCACTACTTGAGTAACTAAAGTACAGCCATTGGTTTTGCTTACTATCGGTGTGTAGTGATAAATCAAGTAATCCACCTTGGCCATTAGCGTCAATGTCGGGAAGCCCTGAAACCTTAGTTAATTTAGTGGTATTTTTAGGTAATAAAAATAACGCTCCACTGCGCTCAGATATTAGCAAGTCACCATTAGCTAAAGGCTCAATAGCCCAAGGTATAACCACACCTTCTGCCGCTGTTACTGCGTTAACGTTAAGCGATAAAGTATCGAGCTGTTTATAGTTTTTTACGTAATCGCTTTTTGCATTTGCGGGTGCATTAATAGCAAACATAACAACGGTTAAGCCTGCACTTATTATTTTAGGGAGTGTGTTATGTGACATTAAATTTATCATTATGGCTTCCAAAATTAATCCAATCTTACATAACCTTAACATGGCATAAATAAATTTGTTAAGCGTTGAGTTGAATGAAAAACACACACTTATATTTTTATACGATGATCTTTTAACAGAAAATTGTTTTAGTAATTAGTGCTAATAAAAAATTGAATAATTACTCTATTGGGGTTGAAAACTAAAAATTTCAGCGTACACTTGTGCGCTGAAGTTTGAGCGTACACGTGTAAGTTCAAACGTTAAGTATTTTACGATCCAAGAGATTAATAGTGATGATAATTAAAGTATTAAACCAATTTTCAAAATGGTTTTTACACCATCAAAGTTTTGCAGGCTATATAGAGCCAATAATGCAGGTGTTTAAACCTGCGTGGCGTGCAGGACAGTTTAGAGCGCAAGTAGTTAGTACCGCTGTGCTTGATGGCGGTTTTTTAAGTGTGCAGCTTAAGCCAAGCAAACAATGGCAGGCGCATACGTCAGGGCAGCATATAAGTTTAACGCTTGAAATTAATGGGCGATTATTAACACGCGTTTTTACCGTGGCTTCAAGCGTTCAACAATTTAAAAATACAGGTTTAGTGCGCTTACTAATCAAAACAAATGCGCAAGGGCGCTTTACAGGCTTACTAAGCAGTGCATTAAAAGCGGGTTTATGGTGCAATATTTCTGCGCCAAACGGCGACTTTGTATTTAAAAATACACATACACCGGCTACTTTTGTTGCCGGTGGGTCGGGTATAACACCTATGCTGGCTATGCTTGATGATTACTTAAGCCAAACTACGCAAAAAGTCTCGTTAGTGTATTACGCAAAAGCCACTGAGCATCAATGTGTTGATGAGCTGAGTGAGTTGGCAGCGCAATTTGAGCATTTTTCGTTTTTATTATTAACGCGTGAGCAATCAAGCGATATAACCAGCAATATTAAGCCGTGGGAAAATCCAGACATTTACTGCTGCGGTCCGGCAGCATTTATGCAAACGGTGAGTGATTTTGCTAAAACGCATAAGCTAAATTATTACCAAGAAGCATTTGGTTTAGCGCTACCAAGCTTAAACGACGATAGCCAATTTAACGTAAAAATTAACGCCAGTGCCCATGTTGTATCGGGCAACGATGTTTTACTGACTCAGTTTGAAGAAAAAAAGCTACCCGTTAAACGCGGTTGCGGTATTGGTATTTGCCATCAATGCCAATGTATTAAAAAGTCAGGCGTGGTACGCAATTTAAAAACAGGTGAATTGAGTGACAACGGCGAGCAGTTAATACAACTTTGCGTAAGCCAACCTGTTAGTGATTTGGAGTTACAATTATGAAAAACATAAACTATGACATGCTCGCAAGCGAGCTAGATGCCATTAAAATGGATACCCTTGGCAAAGTAGGCCAACAAGATGCTGACTATATTCGCTCTGTTGTGCGCAAACAGCGAGTGTGTGAATGGAGCGGGCGAATTTTGCTAATGCTTGGTTTTATCCAGCCATTATTGTGGGTTGCAGGTGTGTTGCTATTAGCGCTTGCTAAAATTTTAGACAATATGGAAATTGGCCACAATGTAATGCATGGTCAATACGATTGGATGAACGACAAGCAACTTAACTCACAACATTATGAGTGGGACATAGCGTGCGACGGGCAAAGTTGGCACCGCGTTCATAACTTTGAGCACCATACATATACTAATATTATTGGTAAAGACAGAGACTTTGGTTATGGCTTGTTGCGTTTAAGCGATGATTTTAAATGGCGCTTTAAAAATGTATGGCAGTTTTTTACGTATATTAATTTAAGTGTGTTATTTCAGTGGGGCGTGTCGTATCACGAGTTGGCTGCAGAGCGTGTTTTTATTGGTAAAAAGAAAGAAAACCGCGAAGGGCTTGTTTCACACTCTACATTAAAGCAGCGCTTTTTTAGTAAAGGCGCTCGCCAATTAATTAAAGATTATGCGATATTTCCGTTACTTGCAGGGCCTTTATTTTTATGGGTATTGGCGGGGAATTTAGTAGCTAACTTAATCCGTAATTTATGGACATCGACCATAATATTTTGTGGTCACTTTACTGAAGAAACGCACACTTTTAAACAAGAAGACTGCGTAAACGAAACCCAAGGGCAGTGGTATTACCGCCAAGTACTGGGCTCGTCTAATATTAAAGGACCGCATTGGTTTCATGTTTTAACAGGGCATTTGAGCTGCCAAATAGAGCATCATTTATTTCCTGATATGCCGTCTTCGCGCTATCAAGAAGTTGCACCTCAAGTACAGGCCGTTTTGAAAAAACACGGTATTGATTATCATACAGGTGGTTTTTTTAGACAGTATACGTCGGTGTTAAAACGTATTATTAAATATTCGTTTAAATAAACATGTTTTAATTAACGAATGAAAAAATCGGTCTGTGTAACTACACTGACCGATTTTTTTGTTTATTGCACTCAATACGGTTGATTAGTAAACAGCACTTGCAAAAAATTCTCATAGTTAATTAAAAAAGCCTTACTTTAGCTATGGTTAAATAGCGTGTGATTGTCATACAATGGAGGGAAATAGACCACACAAGAGAGATTAAAATGGCCGCATTTGGTACCGTGTTTATGCCGCAGATGATTCAAGCTCGTTTTTCTGATAATAAATGGAGCGAAAGCTCAATTGTCCCTTCCGATAAACTTGAACTTCATGCTGGTGCGCACGTTCTTCATTATTCAAGTACATGTTTTGAAGGCTTAAAAGCCTTTCGCCATGAAGATGGTTCTGTTTATCTTTTTAGAATGGATGCAAACATTGCACGCATGCAACAAAGCTCAGCGCTATTAAGCTTACCGAGTTTTGACAGCGATATGCTAAAAACGATGATTATCGATATTATGCGCGAATACGCAGATGAAACGCCATTACCGCCGGGCTCTATGTATATTCGCCCAACGCACATTGGTACTGAGGCTGCAATTGGTAAAGCGGCAGCGCCATCAATGAGCTCGCTTTTATACACGTTACTATCGCCAGTAGGTGATTACTTTGCCGGTGGCGCAACTGCACTGCGCGTACTACTTGAAGAAGATGGCATGCGCTGCGCCCCGCACATGGGAATGGTAAAAAGTGGTGGTAACTACGCCAGTGCTCTAGCACCTATTAGTGCTGCACGAACTAAGTATCAAGCAGATCAAATTTTATTTTGCCCTGGTGGCGACGTACAAGAAACCGGTGCTGCTAACTTTATACTTATTGATGGCAACGAAATTATTACTAAAGCGCTTGATAGCACGTTTTTACACGGTGTAACGCGTAATAGTATTTTAACCATAGCCAAAGATTTAGGTATGACGGTAAGCGAGCGTAACTTTAGCGTTACTGAGTTACTAGAGCGTGCTGCTAAACCAGGTACTGAAGCGGCGCTTTCGGGCACTGCAGCTGTACTAACTGCTGTGGGTACGTTTATTCATAACGATAAAGAATACAAAGTAGGTACTGGCGAGCCAGGCCCAACGACTGCGCGCCTTCGCCAAGCATTGAACGATATTCAATGGGGTAAAAGTGAAGACAAGCACGGCTGGTTAACTAAAATCTAATTATAGATTTAATAGCAACTCGCATTAAAAAGCCACCTAATCGGTGGCTTTTGTGTGTTTGGTTACTTTAAGCTGTGCTTATTAGAACTTCATTTCTATTTTACCGTACACGTAGCGTCCGTTAAATCCATACGGTGAGAAGCTAGAGTAAGCAAATAAACGTGAGAAGGTTGTTACATCGTCAACATTTTCACGGGTTGCATCTGGGTAAACATCAAAAATGTTATTAGCCCCTAAGCTCAGCGATACGTTGCTAGTAAGCGAATAGGCAACATCTAAGTCGGTTATCCATTTAGGCTTAAGCACTTCGTTACGTTCTGGATTATCTGAAGGGTCTTGAGTTTCGCCGTAACGCGTTGTTCTAAGAGTGGTACGAATATCATCGTTAGTCCACGTTGCGCTTAAGTTGTACTTATTACGCGGTGTGCTTACTTCAAAACGACGCAGCTCAGTGCCTGAGAACAAGTTGTCTTGATCAAACCCTGCGCCTTGAAGCTCTGCTGGTGGGTCGATAATATTTGTTACTTCATTTTTACCGTAGTTGTAACCTAGGTTAAAGGCTAAATCGCCATAACCATCAGTTGCTACATTATAAGAGGCAACCACATCAACACCACGGGTTTTACTGTCAATTGCATTTAAGAAGAAACGACCTTGGTTAGCGCCTGTGCCTTGAAGTAAATCGGCAATAGCAGCACCCGATAAGTTGTTTGATAGCACAATGCGGTCATCAATTAATATTTGGTAGTAATCAACCGATAAGCTGAAATTAAAGTCGGTAGACCATGTAAAACCAACGCCGTAGTTTGTTGCTTCTTCAGCATCAAGACCAGGTGAGCCCAGTGCTTTTGCTACATCGCTGCTTGGTGCAAAGGTACCTGTTTCGGTTGGTTCGCCATCAACAAATACAGTGGCCACTGAGGTAAAGTATTGCTGCTGCAAAGAAGGTGCTCTAAAACCAGTAGATACTGAGGCGCGTAGTGCTAAGTCTTCAGTTAATGAATAACGAGTCGCAATTTTACCGTTAAGTGTATCGCCAAAGTCTGAGTAATCTTCATAACGGGCGGCAACCGCTAAATTCCAATCGTCGGTTAGGTAGGTTTCAAGGTCTATATATAAGCTCACGTTGTGGCGGCTGTTATCGCCCTCTGATTCGGGTGTAAACCCCGGGAATACTTGTGCCCCCGCTGCGCCAAATGGGCCATCAACTGGGTCGGTTACTGCGCCTCCTGGGCCAAATGTGCCTTGTGCATATGATGCTTCTTCCCCTGCATCTATTTGGTATCCTTCGCGGCGATACTCAGCACCTACAGCTACACTTACCGAGCTTTCTAAAAAGCTGACGTCTACTTCACGACTAAAATCAACGTTTAAAGTAAGTTGATCGTAGGTAAGTGTTCCTGCATCAAAGCTTGTTTGGCTAGTAGGGCCGTATGAGGTATTTAAGCTATTTATAACACCAAACTCAAATGCATCTTGACCATATACGGCCGATACATCGTAATTCCATTCACTTACAAAACCTTTAGCGCCAAGTGCCAGTGAAAAGTCATCTATGTCTGAGGTGATAACAGGTAAAAAGCCATCAGGATAAACTTCTTCTATATTACGGCTATCGCTTGCACGGCGATAAAAACCGCCGCCTTCGCCTTCGCGTTTGCTGTAAGAGCCAAACGAATATAAATCTACTTCGTTTGTTAATTGATACCCTGCGTTATAAAACACAGAAAAGTCTTCAACATCGCCATTACCAAAGTTATGGTTATATCGATTTACGGTAAGTTCACGTGGGTCAAGCGCGCCATCTACTGAACCGTCATCTATGCGTGCGTAGTTTTCACGATTATCGTAGTCAGAGCGGTTAGTTGAATGGCGGTCGCGGTATTCTGTTGAAATGTTTAAAAAGCCATTATCGCCAAGTTCAAAACCCATATTACCTTGCAGCGTTAGTGTTTGGCCGTCTGTTAAAGAGCGATCGCCTCCTTCAGTAAAGGCTAAATTACCATCACTGCCTTCAGATACAGATTCAAGTTGTGGTACACCGTCCATTTCGGTTACGTTAGCACCATATATAGCCGCAACTGAACCACCGCTGCTGGCACTTTTAAGCACAATATTAATAACACCGGCTATCGCATCAGAGCCATATTGCGCTGCTGCACCATCGCGTAATACTTCAATACGGGCAATAGCATTTGCTGGTATTGCATTTAAATCAACCGATGATGAACCACGACCCGTTGAGCCATTTAAGTTAAGTAATGCGTTGCTGTGGCGGCGTTTACCATTAACAAGCACTAAGGTGTGATCGGGTGCTAAGCCACGAAGCTGAGCGGGGCGTACATGGTCGCTGCCATCAGTAAGTGATGCCTGCGGGAAGTTAAAGCTGGGTAATAAACTGCTAAGTAGGGCATTCGTTTCAGTAAAGCCAGAATTTTTAAGTGCATCTGCACCAATTATATCGATGGGTACTGCACTGTCTTCTACTGTACGGCCTAATCGACGAGAACCAATTACGCTTATTTGTTCGATGTTTTCTTCTGCTTTAGTGTCTTGCTCTGCAGCATTTACTGAGAGCGAACCAAGTAGTGCAGCAGACGCGCTCATTGCGAGTAATATTTGTGGTACCGATTGCTGTAATTTAAATAACGGTTTTCTATTCATGCTGTATTTCCCCATACCCATTGAATTATTTTAGTTTTGTACAAAAAGATTAATACCAACCCGCAATAATACTTAATCATTTTTAGGGGCTAAACGTGCCGTTACCTGCGTTAAAAAATTCTCATTTGGAGCAACTAAATAGCGAATTTTTTGCCTAGCTATCAACACGTTTTTCCATCCTCAAAATAGATCACTTAATTAAGCGGATTGGTATAAACCTCTTTGTTACCTTGAACATATACTTAATTAACAAAGTCAGTCAATTGAATAACATTCAATTAATTTAAGGGTTTTTATAATTACATTTGGTTGTTTTTTATAATGATCATTGTTTTAGTTATATAGCGGAGGTAATTGCTAAGTAATTGATGGATAATGAATTATATTTAAAAGTTAAATTTAACGTTTAATTAACTGGTAAGATGAGATGGGTGGTTTAAATTAATTATGGGTAGGGAACCATTTTTATTGGGCTGGCAATAAATAGCTGTTGAGCTATAAATATTTTTTAAAATTTAAAATACAAATAAACCCATTAAATGTTAACTAAATTAACATTTAATGGGTGTACTATAAATTATGTACTACTTATTAGAACCTATACTTTAAAGCATGAAGCAATTTTGTTTTTATAAGTAATTGGTATAAAAAAAGAGTGCTAAAAATAGTGTTAAAATTTAATTTTTCCAACAAGCATATCTTTAAACATTACCCAATCTCCCCATAAACTGTAAAAAGGGTGTTTAAAAGTAGCAGGGCGGTTTTTTTCAAAAAAGAAATGTCCGACCCACGCAAACCCATATCCAATAACAGGTAATAGCCATAATAAACTGTAGTGTTGTTTTAATAATGCTATTGCGATTACAGCAAGAACGAGTGTACTTCCTATAAAATGTAAGCGGCGGCAAATCACATTGCGATGCTCTTTTAAATAATAAGGGTAGAAGGCTTTAAAGCTTTTAAACGTGGGGTTTGTACTTTGCATAGTGTGCTCTTTTATTGTTTTTTATTTTAATGAGGGTCGTGCTATTAAAGCGTAAGTTTACATTTGTTTACAGCGATAAATGGCGCTTAACGCATCTAAATAGACAAAAGGGCTAAAAGTTAATAACTTAGGCGCACTATTAATAAATAAGAATGGAACTCAGGATGTTTAAACACACTCTAGCATGTGCTGTAATTGTAGCGCTTAGCGGCTGTTCAGAGCCAACTAATACGGTAACTCAAGAAGAAGTAAAAGCACCAATGAAGCAAGTTAACGCAGTTATATACCCAGAAACAAAAAAAGGCGATATCGTAGATACCTACTTTGAAGAAGCCGTTAGCGACCCATATCGTTGGCTTGAAGATGACATGAGCAGCGAAACTGCCGATTGGGTTAAAACGCAAAACAATTTAACGTTTTCTTATTTAGAACAAATCCCTTATCGCGATAAGTTAAAGCAGCGCCTTGAAAAACTAATGAATTACGAAAAAATAGGCGCTCCTTTTACTGAAGGCGATTACACCTATTTTTATAAAAACGATGGCCTGCAAAATCAATATGTTTTGTACCGCAGTAAAGATGGCGGCGACGTTGAAGTATTTTTAGATCCAAACAAGTTTAGTGAAGATGGTACGACGTCTATGTCGGGTTTATCGTTTTCAAAAGATGGCTCATTACTCGCGTATCAAATATCTGAAGGTGGCAGCGATTGGCGCAAAATTATAGTTATTGATGCACGTACCAAAGAGCAAGTTGAAGAAGCGCTTGTTGACGTTAAATTTAGTGGCATTGATTGGTTAGGCAACGAAGGTTTTTATTATTCAAGTTACGAAAAACCTAAAGGGAGTGAACTTTCGGCTAAAACAGATCAGCATAAAGCGTATTACCATAAGCTAGGTACTGCACAGTCTGCTGATAGTGTTGTATTTGGTGAAACTGATGAGCAAAAACATCGCTATGTAGGCGCTGATGTAACTCATGACGGCCGTTACCTACTTATTTCAGCTAGTACGTCTACGTCAGGCAATAAGCTGTTTATAAAAGATCTAACAAAAGAAAACAGTGAGTTTGTAACGGTTGTTGGAAATACTGATTCAGATACATCAGTTATTGATAACGAAGGCAGCAAGCTGTTTTTAGTTACTAACCTCAATGCACCAAACAAAAAAGTAGTGACGGTTGATGCAAGTAATCCAAGCCCAGAAAATTGGGTTGATTTAATTCCAGAAACCAAAAACGTACTAAATCTTACAAAAGGTGGCGATACCTTTTTTGCCAACTACATGGTTGATGCTATTTCACAGGTAAAACAGTACAACAAAAAAGGTGAGTTAATTCGCGAAATTACATTACCAGGCGTGGGTACTGCACGTGGTTTTGGCGGTAAAAAAGATCAAACAACGCTTTATTATTCGTTCACTAACTACAAAACACCAGGTACTACTTATACGTTTGATGTAACTACGGGTGAATCGGGTGTTTATCGTAAGTCGGCTATTGATTTTAATAGTGATGATTACACGTCTGAGCAAGTGTTTTACACATCAAAAGACGGCACTAAAATACCGATGGTAATTACCTATAAAACAGGCATTAAGCTTGATGGTTCAAACCCTACTATTTTATATGGTTACGGTGGTTTTAATATTAGTTTAACGCCAAGCTTTAGCCCCGTTAATGCTGTATGGCTTGAGCAAGGTGGTGTGTACGCCGTTGCTAATATTCGTGGTGGCGGTGAGTACGGTAAAGACTGGCACAATGCCGGCACTAAATTGCAAAAGCAAAATGTGTTTGACGACTTTATTGCGGCTGCTGAGTATTTAAAAGATAAAAAGTACACGTCTAAAAAGCGCTTAGCACTTCGCGGTGGATCTAATGGTGGTTTATTAGTTGGTGCAGTGATGACGCAGCGCCCAGACTTATTTCAGGTGGCTCTACCTGCTGTAGGCGTACTTGATATGCTGCGCTACCATACCTTTACCGCAGGTGCTGGTTGGGCATACGACTACGGTACCAGTGAGCAAAGCAAAGAAATGTTTGAATACATTAAAGGTTATTCACCACTTCATAATGTAAAAGCAGGTGTTGAGTATCCAGCCACTATGATTACAACTGGCGATCATGATGACCGCGTTGTCCCTTCACATTCGTTTAAGTTTGCTGCTGAGCTTCAAGCAAAGCAAACAGGTAATAACCCAACGCTTATCCGCATAGAAACAAATGCGGGGCATGGTGCAGGTACACCAACGAGTAAAACAATTGAGCAGTATGCTGATATATTTGGTTTTACGCTATATAACATGGGCGTAGAGTCGTTATAAAAGCGCTTTAACAAAATAGCTAACTTTAATAGCTGAGGAAAAAGGCCGAGTAAATTAAATTTACTCGGCCTTTTCAATGTTAGCTATTGCATAGGTGAAAATAATCGTTGATATGTTTTATAGGCGTACTCGTCGGTCATTCCGCTCAAATAATCGCAAATTATACGCATACCTTGGTTTTGTTTTTCGGCTTCTATGTATTGTGCTTGTGTAGTTTCTGGCAATAAACGCAGCGGATCGCTAGCAAACGCGGTAAATAACTCTATTAGTAAGTTTTGACCTTTAAACTCTATTTGCTGCATTTCGGGGTCGCGTATTAAACGTTGAAACACAAAATGCTTAAGTATTTGCAATACACTGTCGTATTGGGCATCTAATTTAGCGGTGTACTTTAAAATAGGGCATTCAAAGTCATCGTTTTGAATATCTAAATGTATATGAATAATAAAGGTATTAACCAGCTCACCTATGGCGTCCTTTCGCTCATAATCATTTTTTGAAAACAAACGCTTCGTGAGCGACTCAAGCATGGTGTTTAACCAGTCAAAGTTTAATGCTTTTAAATGAGGTAGAGCATGAGTTTGCCAATCGTCTAACGTAAGTACATGGGTTGCAATGGCATCTTCTAAGTCGTGTACGGCGTATGCTATATCGTCGGCATGCTCCATTATGGCACTGTCGAGCGATTTATACGTTGTTTTAGCGCGGTACTTATCAATAGCGGCATGGTTACTCAGCAACGTTTTATCGTTTTGACTCAGTGGTTCTACTATCCAATTGAATATGGCTGCATCGTCGTTGTATAACCCTTTGGCAGGTCGCCAATCATCTGCTTTTATAAATGCACGACCGGTTGTATCGTTGGGAATGGTATGCCATAGCGTGTTAATAAACGCGGGGTATTTTATAAAACCTAATAAAGTACGACGAGTTAGGTTCATACCGTGCCCATTACTGTAGGGCTCAAGTTTTGCAACTATGCGCAGTGTTTGTGCGTTACCTTCAAAACCACCGTGATCGCGCATCATGTAATTTAGCGCTATTTCACCACCATGACCAAAAGGCGGATGGCCAATATCGTGCGCCAAACACAGTGTTTCTAGCAGTCCGGTTGATGGAAAGTGCTTAAAGTCGCTATGTTGCGCTTTTAAATGGCGCAATATGCCAGTACCAATTTGCGATACTTCTAAAGAGTGGGTAAGGCGAGTGCGGTAAAAGTCGTTTAGGCCAATGCCCATAATTTGGGTTTTAGCTTGCAAACGCCTAAATGCAGCTGCATGAATAATACGCGAACGGTCGACCTGCCACGGCGAGCGGTTATCGTTAGGACGATGTTTATATTGCTCTATTATTCGGCTTTGCCATTGTTTATCCATACTGCTTACTCACACATAGTTAATATTATTAAACTTTGCTCAGTATACCCATGGACTTATAAATTGCGAATGAACAAATGCACTACATAGGCTCCGTTTTATCTAAAATTCAAGTACACTGCTGAAAATTCAACCGTAAAAGGTCACCAAACCCCAGTTATTCGCGTTTATAAAGTGGCTTAGGTATAATGCGCCTTCGTATGCTTGTGTATAAACCATGCATAACTAAGTTTAATAGAGAGAATAGATGTTAAAAACGATTTTTAAGCTTTTACTAACTGTATTTTTTGTTTGGGCGCTTGCATACCCGTTTATACAAAATGATGATGTTGAACTAGATGAACAAACGTCAGAACAACCAAAAAAAGTGAAGAAAAAAGAAAAACCATTACATAATGTAAAACTGCCAAAGTTTTCAGAATTTAGTGATGTTAAAGAAAAAAAACATGCATTTTTTAGCTTTATTCGTCCGCACGTTGAAGCCGAAAATAAAAAAATATTACAGCAACGCGCTAAGCTCGAAATAGCACGCATGATGTTACAAAACGAATTACCTTTAGAAAAAAAGCAAAACAAAGATATTGCTAAAATTTTAAAGTCGTATGACTTACCAACCACGGTTGATACGCTAATACTTACGCAAGCATTGCGCCGTGTTGATATAATTCCTAAAGAATTAGCGCTTATGCAAGCTGCAAACGAATCTGCATGGGGCACTTCGCGTTTTGCACGTATTGGCCTTAACTTTTTTGGTCAGTGGTGTTACACAAAAGGTTGTGGCATGGTGCCAAAACGCCGTAATACCGGGGCTGCGCACGAAGTTGCTGCGTTTAAATCAGTAAGAGCTGCTATAAACTCTTACTTTAAAAACATAAATACGCATCCTGCTTATAAAGATTTGCGCGCAATACGTGAAAACTTACGTCTTGAGCAAAAAACAATTTTAGCGACTGAACTTACACAAGGTTTAATGTCTTACTCTGAGCGCGGTGAAGCGTATATAGAAGAGTTAAACACGATGATTAGCCAAAATAGAGCCTACTTTGATGAATAAATACATTTTTAATTGTACCAACGCTATTGTGTTAGTACTGCTGAGCATTAGTGCATTTAATGTAAATGCGAGAGAATTTGTGATGTCGTATGACGGTTTTTACGACCGCTTAAAAATTGTTAACAAAGGCGATTTTCAATATGCGCGAGTTAACTTTTACATTAGTGATATTGGTACTAATGAAACATGTGCGATTAAAAGCGGTACTATTTTAACCGAAAGAAACGAGTATCCACTTAACTTTACCGATAAAGCACAATTACTATTGCCGTTCGATAAGCAGCTTGATACCGATAAAGCGGTTATTGTAGTAGAGCCGCTCAATCCTGTGCACGATTGCCAACTAAAGTTACAAATAGAAGCAAACGAACTTGAAGGTTTAGCATTTTCAAAGCAGTCGTTATATACCATTAACGAAGAACTTGATGAACTATTAACTGATTTGTCGGGCTTTTTTGTAAGTAAATTAATGTGGTTTTTATTACCAGAGCAAAAGGGCGTAGCAGTTACATTTAAAAGCCCAATGCAATTTGATGATGAAAATATAACGTGTGAAAAGTCAGTGTGTTATTTTGCAGTTGAAGATAGCTGGGAAGATGATAGCGCAGTGCTTGGCGATATATCGAACGTTATTAAAGTAACGCCTTGGATTGTTAAGTAGCTCATATATAAAAAGCGGCATTTAGCCGCTTTTTTTGTACCAAAATCAGTACTCGTTTTTAGCCTTTAGTTTTTATTTAATAAGTGGTGCTGATGAATCGCGCTGCATTAAAGTAGGTTCAAAAAAGCGATTTATAACGAGGTTTTTATTTTGATATACGTCTTTAAGCACTAATTTAGCTGCCATTTCGCCCATTTTCCCGACCGGATTATCTATGGTCGTGAGTGTAGGGTAAAGGTAGTTTGCAAAAATAACGTTATCAAATCCAACAATCGATAAATCAATTGGTAAGTTATAACCGTGCTCTCTTGCATACTTCATAGCACCGGAGGCCATTTCGTCATTGGCGCATACCAGTGCAGTAAAGCTAAGTTTTTCATCAATAAAATGTTTTAAGCCTTTACTACCGCCAGTTTCGTTAAAGTCGCCAATATAATAAAGCGTAGGATCAAATTTAACACCAGCCTCTGTAAGTGCTTGTTTGTGACCTTGAAGTCTATTAAAAGCATCGGCTTTAAACTGCGGGCCTGCAATATATGCTATTTGTGTATGGCCTTGATTTAATATCGATTTAGTGGCTAGGTAACCACCTAATTGATTATCTAGACTGATACAGTTGTCTTTTAGTTGCTCTACGTAACGGCTCATTAAATAAACGGGTGTAGAGCCTTGGCTTAGTTTTATTAGGTAGTCGTCTGAGACGGCTTCTACGTGCAAAATAATGGCATCGCAGCGTCTGCTAATTAAAAACTCAATGCCTTCTTGTTCTTTGTCTTCTTCACTGTGCCCGGTGGTAATAATAACGTGTTTACCCGCAGCACGAAGCTCTGACTCAATACCTGCCATCATTTGGGCAAAGAAAGGACCATGTAACTCAGACACTAAAATACCGACACTGTTAGTACAGTTAGAGGCTAAAGATTGCGCTATTGAATTAGGCTTGTAGCCAAGCTGCGCCATAGCATCAAGCACTTTTTGTTTAGTTTTATCGCTTACACGGGTATTTTTGTTCATCACGCGAGAAACGGTGGCTAACGATACGCCCGCAAGCTCTGAGACTTGATAAATTGTTGCCATGTTATTTGTTCACTCGCTTATCCTTAACTACTTCGGCTAAATAATACCTTAGAGTATATATCTTAACTAGCTGTTAGTTTAGATTGAATATTTTCAACAACCTGATTAGTCAGTGTATATTTTTTCATTATGTAGGCAACAAATAATGAGCCAAAAGCAGGTAGTACAGTGAATGACAGTAAAATACCGTGCTGGGTATCAAGAGTTTGTACTGCATCGGCCTGATAACTGTAAAAAGATAACAACCAGCCTGCAATTGCGCCGCCTACAGCCACGCCCATTTTAATAAAAAATATAACGCCTGAATAAACCAAACCCGTAATGCGTACACCTGTTTTTTCATGCCCGTAATCTATGGTGTCGGCCATTTTTGCCCACAACAACGGGGTTGCCATATCTAAAAAGAATTTCCATAAAATAAAGGCAGTAAATGCGAGTACTAATTGATCTTTACTAATAAAGTAACTAAAACCACAAATAGCGGCGGCAATAACTTGTAAACTTATATAGGCCTTTATTTTACAAAAGTGTTTTGCAAGTGGTTGAGCTAAAGCACAACCTACCATGCTGGCTGCAACACCTAGCGTCATAAATAAAGTGATTAAATCGTCTCGACCTAAATAGTATTTTACGTAGTAAACAGCAAGCGTAAGCCTTAATACTTGCCCGGTAAGTAAAAAGAATGCAGCTAAGCAAAGTGTTCGCCATTGATCGTTTTTAATTAATGCTTTAACACTTTGGGCAAAAGGAATGTTTTGCTCTTTAGGCTGTTGTATACGCTCTTTTGTGCCTAAAAAACAAAGTAAAAACAGTACAAAACCTAAAATACTCATTGCAGTCATTGTGTATTGATAGCCCTTGGCAGCATCGCCTTGGCCAAAGTACTCAACCATTGGCATAGTACAACCCGCTACTATTACGCCGCCTAGCATACCAAATACAAACCGGTAAGACTGAATAGTCACGCGCTCTTTTACATCAGCAGTAAGTACGCCGCCCAATGCACAATAAGGAATATTGATAGCGGTGTAGACAACCATAAGCAGAGTGTAAGTAGTAAAGGCATAAATTATTTTATCGGTGCCTTCTAAATCGGGTGTAGTGAACGCTAAAATACTAATAATGGCAAAAGGGAGGGCAAGCCAAAGTAAGTAGGGGCGAAAGTGCCCCCAGCGCGTATGTGTTTTGTCAGCAAGGTTACCCATTAATGGGTCGGTTACGGCATCAAAAATACGCACTGCTAAAAACATAGTACCTACAACAGCAGGCGATAAACCCACTACGTCTGTGTAGTACAGCATTAAAAACATCATAACTGTTTGAAAAATAATATTACTTGCGGTGTCGCCTAAGCCATACGCTATTTTTTCTTTTACACTGACCATGATTATTTATCCCGCTTTATACTTGTTTTTAGTTATGGGTATACTCTTATCTTTTAGAGATGAGTTCTTTATAAGCTAAGCCACTATTTTTAATGGTGCGTTGCTGCGTCTTATAATCTACATACACAATACCAAAACGTTTTAAGTAGCCTTCTGCCCATTCAAAGTTATCCATTAAGCTCCAAGCAAAGTAGCCATCTATAACAACACCTTGTTCAATCGCATTATGAACCGCATTTAAGTGATCATTATAGTAATTTAAACGATCTAAGTCGTTAACTTCACCATTATTATATGTATCGGGCATGGCTGCGCCATTTTCTGTTATATAAATAGGCGGTAGGGTGTATGTTTTATTTAGCGATACGAGCAAGTCGGTGAACGATTGCGGGTAAACTTCCCATCCCATATCAGTCAACGGACCTGTAGGTGCAATGGGTTCATAAATGTCAGTAGGATGCGCCTTATAAACTTGGCGGGTATAAAAGTTAATGCCTAAGTAATCAATTGGCTGAGAAATTAATTCCATATCACCAGGGTGTATGTCTGGTAAATGATCGCTTGGTAATTGGTTAATTATATCGGGGTACTTACCATCTATTATTGGTTTCATGTACCACTGATTTAAGTAGTCATCAGCGTATTTGGCACTGTCTATGTCTTGTTGATTATCGGTAAGTGGATATGCGGGTGTAAAGTTAAGCACAATGCCGTTTTGAGTATTAGGCGATGTTTTATTTAGCACGCTCATGGCCAGACCATGAGCGAGTAATAAGTGATGAGCTGCTTTTTTACCATACTGCTTGCCGACTAGGCCTGGGGCATGTATGCCAATTTCGTAACCCAAAAACGCGCTGCAAAAGGGTTCGTTTAATGTAGCGTAAGAATACACTCGTGTTCCAAATGCGTTAGTAATTAGTTCTACGTATTGCTCAAATGCGTAAGCAGTTTTTCTGTTGAGCCAGCCGCCTTCATCTTCAAGGTGTTGCGGTAAATCCCAGTGGTACAAAGTAACAAAGGCTTTTATATTTTTTCGTTTTAGCTCATCTAAAATATCAGTATAAAACTTAACGCCTACAGGATTTAACTTTCCGTCTTGAGTCATAACGCGAGGCCATGAAATAGAAAGCCTGTAAGCATCAACACCTAGAGACTCTATTAAATCTATGTCTTGTTGCCAATTATTGTAATGATCGCAGGCAATATGACCATGTGAATTGTCAGCAATTTTACCTGCAGTACTACAAAAGGTATCCCAAATACACGGTAAGCGATGCTCATATCCGCCCTCTATCTGAAATGATGCTGTAGCTACACCATAAACAAAGTCTTTTGTTAATAGAGGTGAATTAAATGGTAATGATATTTTTGTCATTGGTTACAAACCTTTTTGAGAACTTAATTGCACGCTTAGCGCTTATTTTTACTGACTTTCAGCGGGTACAAAACATTATTAAAAATAAAAGTTGTTGAAATATGTAACATGTTCGTATTTAATTAGCCGTGAAAGCGCTTACATTTTTAGATTAATGTTAATTAATCTTCAGGTCAACTCTTAAATACTGCGCCTTAGCGGGGTTTGTATTAATTACTTACTGAAGATCAATTTATAATAATAAATTGCGGAGAGCACATGGCTAGTTCAGCACCACTGACATCACACACACAGTCGCAAAACCACCAAGATAAAAACTATGGTTTTGCACTTACATCTTTAACTTCACTGTTTTTTATGTGGGGTTTTATTACCTGCTTAAATGATATTTTGATTCCGCATTTAAAAGCGGTTTTCGATTTAACGTATGTACAAGCAATGCTTGTGCAGTTTTGCTTTTTTGGCGCTTACTTTTTAATGTCACTCCCTAGTGGACACATTGTTAAAAAGCTTGGTTATAAAAAAGGAATCGTGGTTGGGCTTTTAATTGCGGCAGTAGGGTGTGTCTTATTTTACCCAGCAGCGTCTTTACATAGTTATCCTGTGTTTTTATTCGCTTTATTTGTACTTGCCAGTGGCATAACGTTATTACAAGTATCTGCAAATCCTTATGTAAGTTTGTTGGGTTCTGCAAAAACAGCGTCTTCTCGTTTAACGCTTACTCAAGCTTTTAACGCGTTAGGTACTACGGTTGCACCATCATTTGGTGCTCTGTTAATTCTGGACTCAGCGTCAGATGCCTTTTTAACACCGGCACAAAATGCAGAATCAGTACAACTTCCTTACCTCCTTTTAGCTGCAATGCTTATTTTACTAGCCGGTATTTTTGCATGGCTTAAATTGCCAGACATTATGAGTGAACAAAAAGAAGCGGCTAAAAACTCAGACACTATTGAGGGCAGTGCATGGCAATACCGCCACCTAACATTAGGTGCTGTGGGCATATTTATGTATGTTGGCGCAGAAGTGGCAATTGGTAGCTTTTTAGTAAGCTTTTTAGCACAAGAACATATTGCAGGACTAAAAGAGCATGTTGCAGCTCATTACATCACTTATTATTTTGGTGGTGCTATGGTTGGGCGTTTTATTGGTGCTGCTGTAATGCAAAAATTACCCGCTGGTAAAGTACTTGGCTTTAACGCAACCATGGCTATTATCTTAGTCATTATTGCCATGAGCACGTCGGGTCAATTAGCAATGTGGTCAATACTATTGGTTGGTTTATTCAATTCTATTATGTTCCCCACTATTTTTAGTTTAGCGTTAAATGGACTTGGTAAGCATACCGCTCAAGGCTCTGGTATTTTGTGTTTGGCGATTGTGGGTGGTGCAATAGTGCCACTTTTACAAGGTGCACTTGCTGATAGTGTGGGTGTTCAACTTTCGTATGTTTTACCTATTTTATGTTACATATTTATCGTGTTCTATGGTTTAAGCGGTAGTAAACCAGTTCAAGCGCAGGAGACTCTATAATGAAAACCCCTTTTACACTTAATAAAATAGCCTTAGCAACATTAATTGCATCAGTAGGTACTTTATTGGCTTGTTCAAACGACGCAGTAACATCGGTTGAAACTAATGAAACGTTATCTAAAACAGCGCAAATTTGGCCAAAACTTAATATTGCCGTTAAAAAAGATGCCGATATTGAAGCTAAAATAGTTAACTATTTAAAAGCCATGACGCTTGAGCAAAAGGTTGCTCAAATGATTCAGCCAGAAATTCGTGATATTACCGTTGAAGACATGCGTAAATATGGCTTCGGTTCATACCTTAATGGCGGTGGTGCATTCCCTAATGGCGACAAACATGCAACACCAATGGACTGGGTGGCCTTAGCAGAGAGCTTTTATCAAGCTTCTGTCGATGACTCAGTTGATGGCAGTAGTATCCCAACTATGTGGGGCACCGATGCAGTACATGGTCATAATAACGTAATTGGCGCGACGCTTTTTCCACATAACATTGGTTTAGGCGCGGCTAATAACCCAGATTTAATAGAGCAAATAGCGTCTATTACCGCAGTAGAAGTAATGGCTACGGGGATAGATTGGGTATTTGCACCCACAGTTGCCGTAGTGCGCGACGATCGCTGGGGAAGAACCTACGAAGGTTACTCAGAAGATCCAAAAATTGTACATGATTACTCAGCAGCGATTGTAAATGGATTGCAAGGTAAAGCCGATGGCGACTTTTTAAGTGATAAGCGTGTTATTAGCACGGTTAAGCACTTTATTGGCGATGGCGGCACCGTTGATGGGGATGATCAAGGAAATAATATAGATAGCGAACAGTCGCTATTTGATATTCATGCCCAAGGTTATGTAGGTGGTTTGTCGGCGGGTAGCCAATCAGTTATGGCGTCTTTTAATAGCTGGAATGGCGTTAAAAATCACGGCAATAAATACTTACTTACAGATGTATTAAAAACACGTATGGGTTTTGATGGTTTTGTAGTGGGTGATTGGAATGGTCATGGGCAAATTAAAGGCTGTACTAACGAAAGCTGTGCACAAGCCGTTAATGCAGGCCTTGATATATTTATGGTGCCAACAGGTGCCTGGAAGCCACTTTATAACAATACAATTGCGCAAGTTAAGTCAGGCGAAATTAGTATGAGCCGCATTGATGATGCGGTTTCACGTATTTTACGCGTTAAGTTACGCGCTGGTTTATTTGATAAACCAAGTCCGGCTAAGCGTCTTTACTCGGGTAAAACAGAACTTATTGGCGCGCAAGAGCATCGCGAAGTCGCACGTCAAGCTGTGCGCGAATCGCTTGTATTACTTAAAAATAAAAATAACCTATTACCTATCGCAGCTAATCAACGCGTACTTGTTGCAGGTGATGGTGCTGATAATATAGGTAAACAGTCGGGTGGTTGGAGTATTACGTGGCAGGGGACTAATAATAAAAATGCTGATTTCCCTGGAGCAACGTCAATTTACAAAGGGCTTGAAGAACAAATATCTGCAGCAGGTGGAAGTGTTACTTTAAGTGCTGATGGCACGTTTGAACAACGTCCTGATGTTGCCATTGTTGTATTTGGTGAAGAACCTTACGCAGAAGGGCACGGCGATAAAGATAACCTTGAGTTTGAGCGCGGAAATAAAAAGTCATTAGCACTTTTAAGCTCGCTAAAAGAGCAAGGTATCCCTGTTGTATCGGTGTTTATATCAGGTCGACCTATGTGGGTTAACAGCGAACTTAACGCATCTGACGCGTTTGTAGCTGCATGGTTGCCAGGTACAGAAGGCGCAGGTATTGCTGATGTTTTATTAAAAGCGGCAGACGGCACCATTCAAAATAACTTTAAAGGTAAATTATCGTTTTCTTGGCCTAAATCAGCGGTACAAACTGCGGTTAATAAAGGCGATGAAAATTACGACCCATTACTTCCTTATGGTTTTGGTTTAACGTACGGCGATAAAAACGTGTTAGCTGACGACCTTGATGAAGACTCTAAACTTGATAACTCAGGGCTTACGAGTATGGATATACTTGTTGGTGCACCTGTAGCGCCATGGCGCTTATTGTTAAAATCGGGCGATGAGCTTTTAGATGTATCGAGTAGTACTCATGAATTTGGTGCAATTAAATACCGAACTGAGGACAAAATAGTACAAGAAGACGCGCGCCAATTTAACTTTAGCGGTGCAGAAAAAGCCAGTGCTGAAATAGTAACAAGCTTTGCAGAAGATACCATTGCCTACGTTGAAGCCGATAGTGTGATTAGTTTTGATATTAAATTAAACGAAGCACTAACGAGCGATATAGCACTTGCTATGACTTGCTCGGGTGAATGTGGTGCAAGCATTGATTTAGCAAACGTAGTGGATAAAACCATTGAGAATAAATGGCAGTCAGTATCAATCGATTTAGGTTGTTTTGCTGATAAGGGTGTTAATTTTGCAAACCTAACAAGCCCATTTAGCTTACGCAGCAATGGTAAAGCGTCAATTTCTGTGGCTAATATTCAGTTTGTGCCAAATAAGGCAGGCGAAGCTACACTGTCTTGTAAGTAGTTTATTAACTCTATTGTGTGTATACCAAAGCCCTTCGAATGAAGGGCTTTTTTTATGTAGAGGATTAATACTAACCTGCATAAATACTTGAGCTAATTAATATAACTAAATAGGAACAAGTCGCTATAAATACAAAGAGTTACCACGTTTTTATAGGAAGAACCTTTTTTATAATAGCTTGTAAAATAATTAGCACTGCATTAAGAGGTTTTTTTCGTCAAAGCTAACTACTTTATCTCTGCCGGTTTCTTTAGCAAGATAAAGGCGTTTATCAGCCAACGACAGTAAGTCTTTTACACTCATTTTACCATTTACAGAGTGACTCACTCCCGCGCTCACAGATAGTTTTATATGCGCGTTTTGATAATAAAACGGATGCTTAGAAATATTTTCACGTAAGTGCTCTGCATATTCTTTAGCTGCTCGTAGGGAATAGTCTGGTAGTAATATTGCAAATTCTTCACCGCCTATTCTGGCGCAAATACCCTCATCAATAAATTGCTCTTTTATGTGCTGCGCAATCCATTTAATTGCTTGATCGCCCGTGTTGTGGCCGTACTTATCGTTTACATGCTTAAAAAAGTCGATATCTAGAATAATTATAGATACATTTATATCATTGTTATTAGGTTGTTTAAGGACTGCTTTGGCGTTATTAAAGAAACCTCTGCGATTAAATAACTGTGTAAGAGAGTCGGTATTGGCAAGGTTCGATAGCGTATATTCACTATTAGAAAATAACAAAAATGGCAGTATAAGAGCACTCAGTGTGGCTAATAGTAAATGACTAATAAGCACAATTTGCAAAGGGGTTGCTACATCTTGAATACTCGAACTAAGTACCGGTATTGATAGAAATATAGCATTTAAAAACATAACTCCACTGTGCACTAAAAAGCAGGTAATTAACGCCTTTTTCTGGGCTTTAGCAACAAAGCTCATGCTTTTGATTAAATACGCTGTGTAAATAAATAATCCGGCAATTACTAAACTCGTTAGCATTTTTGCTGCACCGAAAGGATAAATTGCCAATAACAATAAGCTAGAAAAACCAAATATGCAGTAAAGAGGCATTAAGCTAATATTTTGTACGTTTTTGTATTTATATAGTCCAACAATAATTAAAAGTGGGCTAGTAATCATTGAAACACTAGCTAAATAGTGGGTTATTAAAGGAAAGTCTATGAATAAGCGCAAACATGCCAGTATTTCGGCTAATGCAAATGTGGCACAGGCTAAACCAAATAATAAAAAAGATGTTTGTTTTTTATATTTATAAATTGAGAGAAAAAATAAGCTTATTAATAAGTTAAGGATAAAAGAGAAGAAGATCACAGTAGGCAAATGAAACATGATTTATTCTCTTTATTATAAAATGATGAAATATATATTTAACTAACTGTTGTAATTATTATGTATTAATAAGAAAAGGTCAATTCAGTTAAAAGGATTGCTTTTTCAATTTTTATATTTTACCTCAAGAATTATTAACGCCCGCTAAACCAAACTCTCTAAAGCTGATTTAATATCAGGATGATGAAAACGATAATTATGAACGAGCGCCTTTTTAGGGACTACAAATTGTCCCGTTGTTAGTAAGTCTGACATTTCACCCATTAATAGTTTAAGTACTGCAGTGGGCATAGTGATAAATGCAGGTCGCGATAACGCCTCGCCTAAGCTTTTACCAAATTGAGCATTGCTTACAGGATTTGGCGCAGTTGCGTTAACAGGGCCAGATATTTCTGGATGCTTAATAATAAAGAGTATTAGCTGAATCATATCGTCGATGTGTATCCACGACATTCCTTGCTCGCCATTACCAATTGGGCCGCCTAAACACAATTTAAAGGCAGGGAGCATTTTACTTAATGCTCCACCTTTTTTAGCTAAAACAATACCCGTGCGCAAAAGGCACACTCTGGTGTGTTCTGATTGCGCGAGTAGCGCTGCATTTTCCCAGTCTTTACAAAGCTGGTGGCTAAATTCGTCGTGTGGGTTTTCAAAAGTTTCATCAATAGGGTTACTATTTTGTCGACCATAAAACCCAACGGCGCTTCCAGATATATAAGTATGCGGGGCAGTGCTACAAGCTTTAATAGCTTCACTAATTTGTTGTGTAACACCAATACGGCTGTCGCGTATTATTTGCTTTTGTTTGTCGCTCCAGCGTTTATTTACAATAGGTTCGCCAGCTAAATTAATAACAATATCAACAGTGTTAAAATCTACTGCATTGACATTGCTTACGGCTTTAACTTTATGGCCCAATAATACGTTTGCTTTAGTCGGATTTCGGCTAAGCACAGTAACAGTATTATGATGAAGTAAAAAAGGGCATAAGTGCTTACCAATTAATCCCGTCGCGCCAGTAACAAATATATGCATTATTAATCCTTACAATAAAATAGTAGCAAGTGATTAAAAAACATACTCGCTAGCAAACAGCTTTGCAAATTTATACGTAAAACAGGCTTTTATGATCACTTCGTAATTATTTCATTTAATTACCTTTTGCCTTACACTAAAGCCATATCATTAATAAAAGGATTAATAAATTGGCAAGTTTAACTGGAGTAAATAAAAGCTTAATAGTTTTTGCTTCCTTAGTGGTCGTACTCGCGGGGATAAAAGCGGCAAGTGTAATTATTATTCCGTTTATTTTGGCGGCGTTTATTGCCATTATTTGTAATCCGCTTATCAAGTTTTTTGCGCGCTACCGAATTCCTAAAGGCATTGCTGTTATGTTGGTAGTGCTTATCATAGTTGGCTTAGGTGTAAGCCTTGGCGGGCTTGTAGGGCAATCAATAAACGATTTTTCGCAGCAACTTCCTGAGTATAAAACACAACTCAAAGAAGAATTTGTATGGCTTGTAGATTTAGCATCTCAATACAACATACTGATTAATAAAGAGCAGTTAATCAATATGTTCGACCCAGGTAAAATGGTTGATGTAGCCACTAATATGCTCACCGGTTTAGGTGGCGTAATGGCAAACATGTTTTTAATTATTTTAACCGTTGTTTTTATGTTGTTTGAAGGGCCAATGCTGAGCAAAAAAATACACATGGCACTTGAAGATCCCGATAGCAAAATGAAGCAAATTGACCGCTTTTTAGAGTCTATTAATTCATATCTGGCAATTAAAACGCTAGTAAGTTTAGGTACGGGTATTATTGCTGCGTTTTACTTATGGATTTTAGACGTTGACTACTTTGTGCTGTGGGGGGTATTGGCATTTATGTTCAATTACATTCCTAATATTGGGTCAATTATTGCGGCTGTACCGGCTGTATTACTTGCGCTTATTACTCAAGGTCCGTTAATTGCGGGTTTGGTTGCTGCAGGTTATTTAACAATAAATACGGTGATGGGCAATATTGTAGAACCTAAGTTTTTGGGCAAAGGGCTGGGTCTTTCAACGCTAGTGGTATTTTTATCATTAATATTTTGGGGCTGGTTATTAGGTACTGTGGGTATGCTTTTATCTGTGCCCTTAACTATGATTGTAAAAATAGGCTTAGAAGCCAGTGCTGAAGGTAAGTGGGTTGCCACTCTACTAGGCAGTGGCGAAGACGTTGCTAAAAATAACTAACATCTATAACTATCAAGGGCTGTAAAATTATGGCCTTTGATAGTTAAATACTCGGTTACTAATACTAGTTATTGAGTGTTCGGCTATTGATCAGTAAACGAATTGATAGCTTCATCAACTGCGTTTATTGCGCCTTCTAAATATCCAGCTTCTAGTTTTGCAAACTCACTCGCTACAAAATGAATATTAAGGTTACTTAATTGCTCATCTAAGCCTGAAAAATCAAATTCTGGGTGCTGCGAAGGCTGAGTTTGATCGTCTCTATTAGCTACAAACTTATCGTCTGCCCAGTCTTTAATAAAATACCCCGTTGCCTTTTCAGCATCCTTACCATAAAAATAGCTAAGCTGTTGGACACAGGCTTGAATTAATTGCTCTTTAGTTACTTGGTTTCGTGATAAGTAGGGCACACCTATAAAGCCAAATAATGCGGCGTAATTGCCATCTTCAGCACTGGCATCGTGAATTTCAACCATTGGGCCTACGCGACTAAAGCATTGCCCTGATAAGTTTTTATCACGCCAAAATGCATGTTCAAAAGTAGTTATAAACTTGGCTTGTCCTGCCATCCATGTAGGTACACTACTAAGGCGGTTTATGAGCGTTGGAGTAGCCCATAGTTCAGGTGTTAAGTGTGTTGTAACCATACGAGCAGGAATTGCTGAAATTAGTTTTTCAGTAGTAAAGTGCTTTATATTACCTAAGTGATTAACCGTAATTTGCCAGTTATTATCACCTTTTTTAAGCTCAGTGACATTGTGTTCTAATAACACTGAATCAGGATTAAGTTGCTCGTATAAGGCAGTTATTAAGGTATTCATGCCGTGTTTGAGTCTAAATAACTGCATATCTCCAGCACCTGCAATTTGTTGAGGCTGCTTGGAGTTAGGTGCTTGATATAACACATCACCTTTGTTGTATTGCTCAAATATACTTAAGTGGAGTGACTTTATTAAAGCTTGGATTTTTGGTTGGTGAGGAAATATCCACGTAGGACCCAAATCAAAACTAACATCGTTATTTATTGGTGATTGCGCAGCAAAAATTCGGCCGCCTAATTGCGATTTGGCTTCCAGTAATAAGTACTCAATATTAAGCAGTTGTAATTTATACGCACAGTATAAGCCGGCCAGTCCGCCACCTATAATTATTACTGGTTTAGTCATTTGTTTACCTATTAGCTATTTAGCAATCTACTAGTAGGTAGTTTGTTTTGATATGAATAAATTGTCAAGTAGGCTAAAGGGAACGAGTAGATAAACGTAACTAGTTTAGTGTGCTTAAGTTACGTTAAAATGGGTGTTTTAGTGATTCTGTAAATTGATTTATAAGCTCTATTTCACAGAGTTTATAGCTAATGGCCGCTGTTGTCGCATTAGGAAGTTTTATTAAGTAACGCCATTGGCAGGCGCTCGCAAGGTACTTTTCGTTATTTTTAATGCTGCGCATAAATAACGGCAGTACTTGCGTATTACCTGTGCTTTCTTGTGATTTAGTTAGCTCATATTTGCGCTTTTGTATCCAACTGCCTTGTGCTTGCTTTGCTTTATCAATCTGGCTATCTAGGCATTGAATATACCGCTTAGCTTCATCGGTTGTTGCTTTAGCGGCTAAAGTACATGCCTCATCTGCAAAGCTGTACTGGCTTGTAGCTAATAGCACAATGGCAGTTAGTTTTAATAAATAGTTACTTTTTGTCATTGTAATTAAACTCTAAGATAAATTGAGCGCCGGCTAAGTTATCAGCATCGGTAATGGTAAGCGTCCCGTTATACGACTTAACTAAATCAGATACAATCGCCATGCCTACGCCGTGTCCGCTTTCGTATGTATCGAGGCGAGTACCACGTGTAAGTAAAGATTCACGTTTATCCTCTGGCACACCAGGGCCATCATCGCTAATTCCAATACACAGAGTTTTACTTTGGATTACTTGTATTTCTACTTGCGAGCGACACGCTTTACAGGCGTTATCAATCAAGTTACCGAGTAATTCCATTAAATCTGTTTGGTCACCTAAAAAGTAATCTTTTTCGGTTACGGTGCAGGTAAAAATAATATCTTTATCACGGTATACTTTTGCCATAGCACTGAGTATTGAATCGAGTACTGGCTTAATAGGTGTTTGCTTTTTCCATGTGTCTGATGCACCCGTTGCAGCACGCTTTAATTGGTGCTCGATCATCACATTAATTCGGTCGAGTTGTTCTTGTGCATCGGCATCGTTTGCCAATGGACTTGATTTTAGTACTGCAAGCGGTGTTTTAAGTGCATGAGCAAGGTCGCTTAATGAGGCTCTGTAGCGCTCTTTTTGGCGCTGTTGCGACTCAAGTAGCAAGTTTAGGTCTGCTTTTATTGTTTGCAGCTCTACAGGGTAGAGGCCTTTAATTTCTTGAATATCACCCGATTCAATCGCTTTTATTTCTTTATCGAGTCGTTGGAGTGGGCGAGCGCTCCAAATGAAACCAATCGCCATTAGGCCTGCAATTGCAATCCCCATGATAAACATCCAATCTACAAGGGTTTGCTTAAAGCCATCCATTATACGAAGTAGAGCGTCGTTACGTTTGACTAATATAAAGCGAGCTTGTTCTGATTGATCTATGTTGTTTAAAATTACAGTCAGGCTAAGTTGCCAGTACGCGGTATTATTATACTCCACGCGCCTGAAGTCGGCGGCACCGGCTTTGGTCTCTATTTGTTGAGGTACATAGTTTAAATTTACAGCCGATTCTGAGTTCCAAACAGGGTCATCATCGCGGTAAATCATTGCGTAGGTATCTGAATTTAATCTGTTTAACTCAGGCGCTAAAATAGTGCTGGGCATAATAATACCATGCTCAGTAAAGTCGACTTCAGATATTAGCGAGTAGAGCTGTGCCTCGAGGGTTTTTTCTGTCGCATCAACCAGTGAAGCGTAATACGCTTTGCCAATTGAATAAAATAAGATAGGGAGTGCGACTAATAAAACAAAGACAAGAATAAATCCTTGCCTTATTTTTAACGATATTTGCGGTATTACCACTGGCTTTTAAGCCTGTAACCACGCCCACGTAGTGTTTCAACTGGGTTTAGTACGCCTTCTGGATCAAGCTTTTTACGCAAACGTAGTACAAATACTTCAATTACGTTTGAATCAAGGTCAAAATCTTGGTCGTAAATATGCTCAGTAAGTTCTGATTTAGAAATTACTTTTTGCGGATTTACCATTAAGTATTCAAGTACTTTATATTCGTAAGCTGTAAGGCTAAGTTCTTTATCATCAACCCATACTTGTTGTGAACGTGTATGAATTTTAATTGGACCCGCAGTCATTTCTGGATTTGCTTTACCAGCACTGCGACGAATTAATGCATTACAACGTGCAATAAGTTCTTCAACATGAAATGGTTTTGTAAGGTAGTCATCTGCACCTGCATCTAAACCTTCTACTTTATCTTGCCAGCGATCGCGCGCTGTTAAGATTAAAATAGGGATAGTAATGCCTTGTGCTCGTGCTTTATTGATTAGCTCAATACCGTCTATTTTAGGTAAACCTAAATCAACTACGGCCATATCAAGCGGGTATTCTGTAATGTGGAAAAGACCTGCTTCACCATCGTGACATAAATCCACGCTGTAACGTTCTTTTTCTAAAGCATTACGTAGGTTATCTGCTAAATGTAAATCGTCTTCAATAACTAAAATTCGCATTTGTTAATCCTTTTTCACTTCGCCGGTTTTTTTATTTATATGTAAATCAACGACGTGGCCGTCAGATTTGAGTATTCGTACGGTATAAAAATCTGTTTTTTCGGTAATTTTTAAGGTCTTACCGCCTATTGTTTTCTTTGCAAGTATTACGGCTTTCTTTTTGTCCACCTCAGCATGAGATGCTTGGGTGGCCGTCGCTGCTTGAGCAAAGTTAGCTAAGCTAACACAAGCAATAAAACCGAGGCTTAATAATACGCGCATAATGGAAAACTCCTAGACCAGACCCACTTAGTTTAATTAACTAAGTTACTAAAATTCAAGTAAAAACGCTAAATTCGCTTTTATCTCAGTAATTTTAATTAAAATCTTGTGAACAAACCCTGAATTACAGTGCAACACACGCTCTTAGGGTTTAATACACTTTTAAGCAGGGAACACTTTTTTGAAAGGTTTAACAATTGTATTTTCATAGATGCCAGCGGCAACGTAAGGGTCAGCTGCTGCCCACTCTCGAGCTGCTTCTATTGACTCAAACTCAGCAACAACTAATGAACCGGTAAAACCTGCTTCTTGAGGATCTTCACTATCGACTGCCGGAAACGGACCCGCAGTTAATAAACGGTTTTGTGAATCAAGCTCACTAAGGCGTGCTAAATGTGCCGGGCGTGCTGCTTTTCTAAGCTCTAAGCTGTTTTCAACGTCTGTTGAGTGAATCATGTACAACATAAGGAATCTCATAAAAATTGTTAAATTTGATTAACGCAATACTACCACAGCGTTGAAAATTGGTGAATTAAAAGCGTATTTACACAGGTTTACACTTCGATTTTATTTTTAAGCTGTAATTGCTTGAAAATCTCTGTGTAACACTGGTAGAGTCGCTGAAATATACAAAATAATAAAAAGGTTTTATGCATGAGCGAAAATAGAGAACGATTTAGTTCCCGTCTCGGATTCATAATGGCAGCGGCAGGTTCGGCTGTTGGTATTGGTAATTTAGTTGGTTTTCCGGTTTCTGCTACCAAAAATGGTGGTGGCGCATTCTTATTAATTTACGCTTTATTTGTCGTGTTCATTTGTTTACCAGTCATGATGGCTGAAATGGCAATGGGTCGTAACGCTCAAAAAGATCCACTTGGTTCGTACAAGCTATTATCTACTAACGATAAAAAATGGAAGCTAGCAGGTTTTTTAGCGGTGCTTACACCATTTATGATTGCTGTGTTTTATATGGTAATTACGGTTTGGATTTTTGGTTACTTAACGCAAACAGGCCTCGGTAATTTAGATTTACTTGCAGATCCTGGCCACTTTGGTGTTTTTATTAATAGTTACACTGTGTTTGGTTATATGGCCGTTGTGGTTATTATTGTTAACTTAATTTTATTAGGGGGTGTTAAACAAGGCATAGAAAAAGCCGCTAAATTTTTAATGCCAGCCTTACTTTTCATGCTACTTGCTTTAGTTACTTATGTATTAACGCTTGATAACGCAATGGCCGGTGTAAAATACTACATTATTCCTGATTTTTCTAAGATGAGTGCAAGTGTACTTAATGGCGCATTAAGCCAAGCGTTTTTCTCGCTATCGCTGGGTATGGGTATATTAATGACTTACGCGTCGTACATTTCTAAAAAGGATGACATTGTAAGTAGCGCTAAAATGGTCGCTATTACAGACTCACTCGTTGCGTTTGTAGCGGGCCTAATGGTGTTGCCCGCTATATTTAGCTTTGATCCAAACACAGACCCATCAGCACTTTCTGACTCGTCTGTATCAATGATTTTTGTATACCTACCTAAAATATTATTAGCACTGCAAAATGATATTGGCTATGTAGGTGCATCTATTGTTGCGTTCTCATTCTTCTTATTAGTATTTTTTGCAGCGATTACTTCACTTGTTTCAATAGTAGAAGTCCCGACTGCAACACTAAGTGACCGTAAAGGTATTAGCCGTAAAAAAGCATTGGGCATCCTTACACTTTCAACCGGTGTACTTACTATTTTATGTACAATGTCGTTTGGTATGATTGACAGCCTCACATCTTTCACCAGTTATGGCGGCGTTAATAAGAGCTTTTTTGATATTATTGTTGATGTATTTTACGACACAATTTTACCGCTTAATGGCTTAATGGTGTGTTTGTTTGTAATGTACCGCTGGAAAAAAGCACGCTTAACACAAGAGCTAAGCTTAGGTTCGCCTAATTATGCGGGAAGCTTGATGGAAAAGTACGTTAACTTTTCACTTTCAACGTTTATTCCTGTCATTCTAGCTGTGATATTTATAAATACAGTGGCGACTAAGTTTTTTGATTTAAAAATATTTGGTTTTTAAATAGACCTCTTTAAAAGCTTATTGAATAATATAATGCCGCTCAGTTAAGCTTAGCGGCATTTTTTATGAGCGTTTTTTTCAGGTATCTGGTAACTATTAAAAGGATTTAAAATGAATAAAATTATTATTGGGTTTGCTTTTGCTATTTCACCATTTGGCGCATTTGCACAAAGCGCTGATGGTTGGCCAGAAGGCGGTGCAATGCACACGGGCAATACTTATAATTTAGAGGGCAATAGATACAAAACTAAAATCAGTAAAATGATGGATGAAATCTACCCACAACTAAATGACGATTACCAAGTAGATGCAGTTAAAGCACAAATAAAAGCATGGGAGCAGTATATAGATGCTACATGTAACGTTGTTGGCATAGCAACGGGTGCCGGTGGCTCTTGGCCCTCAACGTATAGTGTTAAATGCGAAAGAAGCCTAAGTTATGATAGATACTTTGCGACTAAAAATGCGCTAAAGTGTGTTAATAGATTAAGCAAAGAAGAGTTTGTAGGACATAGCGAAAAGTTAAATTGTTTAATTCAAACATTAAATATAAAAATATTTTAAGACCTACATAGCGCTACAGCTAAATTATACAGTTAGCTGTAGCATTTTAGGCTTTATAGCAACTCAATACTTACAGTTGCGCCTTTTTCGATATTGCCGCTTTGTGCTGGCACTACAATTAAGCAGTTAGCTTTACTAAGCGACGAAAGTACACCCGAGCCCTGTTTATTAAACGGGGCAACCACTAAGTCACCTTGCTCGTTAATTGTTGCTGTACCGCGTTGAAAGTCAGCTCTGCCAGGGCGCTTTTTAATAACGGATGTAGTAACCGCGTTAAATCGCATTTTAGGGTTTACTTCACCAAGACCCGACAACTTTTGCAGTGCAGGCTCTACTAACTGATTAAACGTAACAGCAGCCGACACAGGGTTACCTGGCAAGCCAAAAAAGTAACTGTTAGCTAGTTTACCAAAGGCAAAAGGTTTGCCTGGTTTCATGGCTATTTTCCAAAAGTGTATTTCGCCAATTTCGTTGAGCACTTCTTTAGTAAAGTCGGCTTCACCAACCGATACACCGCCTGAGCTTATTACGGCATCGGCAAGTTCGTTCGCTTTCAAAAATGCATTAGTAATGAGTTCTTTGTCATCAGGGATTATTCCTAAATCAATCACATCGATATTTTTTTGTTGCAGCGCACTAATAATAACAGCGCGGTTACTTTCAAAAATAGCGCCTTGCTTAAGAGGCTGACCAGGTTCAATTAGCTCATCGCCTGTAGAAAGCACGGCTATTTTTAAGGTTCTTACCACGTCTATATTGGCAATTCCCAAAGATGCAAGTAACCCCACATCAACGGCTTTTAATTTATCGCCTGCTTTTAAAATAACATCGTCGATTGCAATGTCTTCGCCAGCAAAACGTACGTTTTCATTTAGCTCAGGTTGCGCAGTAAACGTAATTTTATCGCCATCAACCGAGGCGTTTTCTTGCATTACAACGCCGTTAGCGCCGGGTGCAATGGCGGCGCCGGTCATTATTCTTACGCATTGCCCTGGGGTAAGCGTTTTTTCAAAAACTTGCCCCGCAAACACGCTACCTACTTGTGTATAGGTTAAGCTTTTATCTGAAATACATAGCGCATAGCCATCCATTGCGGAGTTATCATGAGCTGGTACGTTTATAGTTGATTTAACATCGCTCGCTAAAACGCGATCAACGCTTTGCATTATAGTGATGGTTTCAACATCTTTAACAGGCGTTATTGAGCCAAGTATATTTTGTATTGCAGTTTCAATTGGCAATAAACCGGGTGCATTGCAAACATCGTTCATATATATTGCTTACTTAAATCATTTTATTTTGAAACAATACTTATAATGTCAAAGCTTTACAATACATGGTTGGGTTATTTTTTGCTTATAGCATGCACGCTTTCGTGCGGCGTAAACGCAAAAGAAACGCTGCAAGTAGCCGTAGCGAGTAATTTTAAAACTGTATTGCAAACCCTACTAAAAAAAAACCCATTACCTAATGTTGACGTGAAAATATCAGCTGCTTCTAGCGGTGTTTTATATTCGCAAATAGTGCATGGTGCGCCATTTGATGTGTTTTTATCGGCTGACGGTTTTCGACCGCAATCACTTATTAAAGAAGGTTATGCCGAGCAAAGTAGCTTAATCACTTACGCGTTAGGCGAACTTGCTTTGTGGCAACCCAAAGCTGAAAAAGTAAATGATAAAGTAGCCATTGCTAATCCACGTTTTTCACCATACGGGCGTGCCTCAGAGCACTACGCTAATAACCATTTTAAAAAGCCAGTAAATTATGTGTACGGTAATAACATTACGCATGCTTTTCAGTTTGTTGAAAGCGGTAATGTAGGAGTAGGGCTGGTGGCTGTTTCATCGCTAAAGGCGGCTTACAGTAACACGCAAGATCAAAAATATTTAGATTATACCGTGCTGCCTACCAATCAATATCCCGATATAATTCAACAAGGCGTTATTATTAGCTCGACTAAAAAGCATGCTAGCGCTAAGCAACTTATGCAATTTTTAATGGCAGAAGCTACGCAGCAGCAGTTAATTGAATTAGGTTACAGAATAAAGGACAACAATGCTTCAAAGTGATTTAACCGCGCTGTGGTTAACTATAAAACTTGCCTTTATAACCGCAGTACTCCTTCTTGTTTTTTGCATTCCACTGGCTTACAAGCTCGCTGGCTATAACGGTAAATTTAAACCATTTTTAGAGGCATTAATTGCAATGCCTTTAGTGCTGCCGCCTACGTTATTAGGGTTTTACTTACTTGTTTTATTTTCGCCTGATCACGCTTTTGGGCAGTTTTGGTTTTGGCTAACGGGTACACAGCTTGCGTTTAGTTTTCAGGGCGTGGTTATTGGCTCGCTTTTTTATTCGCTGCCTTTTGTTATGCAGCCACTTGTGGCTGGGTTTAAGCATATTAATCAAACCTATAACGAAGCTGCCATTGCGCTTGGTTTAAGCCCGTTTAAACGTTTTGTACATTTAATTATTCCGCTTTTAAAACCCAGTATTGGTAGCGCATTTGCTTTAGGCTTTGCGCACACATTGGGTGAGTTTGGTTTGGTATTAATGATTGGCGGTAATATTCAGGGGCAAACACAGGTGGTGTCTATTGCGCTTTATGACCATGTTGAATCGTTAAATTATACGGCGGCGCATCAGCTTTCACTTATTTTACTGGCTATTTCGTTTGCCTGTTTAGTGCTGTTATTTAAGTTTAATAAAAGCATTGTAGGGGTTAAGCAATAACATGATTAAGTTAAGCCTTTTTAAAGCACTCAATAATTTTGATTTAGATATAAACCTTGAGCTTGAGTCGTTTAATGTATTGGGTGTTTACGGACCTTCTGGCTCGGGTAAGTCAACATTGCTGCGTTGTATTAGCGGTTTAGAGCCTGCAAAAAGTGTTTATGTAAACAATCAGCCAGTGCATGAGTTGCCAAGCGATAAACGCGGTATTACGCTTCAGTTGCAATCGTGCCCGTTGTTTCCTCATTTAGATGTGGCAGGTAATTTAGCGTTTACACAAAAACACTGTGGGAATAAGCAAACCAGCTTAACGCTTCAATACGTTGTTAAAACACTTGAATTACAAGATTTACTAAACCGTGATGTACAAAGCTTATCGGGTGGCGAACGCCAACGTGTAGTATTTGCGCGTACGCTATTAGCCGGTCAGAAATTTATAATGCTTGATGAGCCTTTTAGTGCGCTTGATTGGTCATTGCGCTTTAAAACGCTCACTAAACTTAGCGAGTTTGCAGTTAAGTTTAATATTAAATTTATAATAGTAAGTCACTCATTAAAAGAGCTGCTATTTTGCTGCGATACCCTTATTCAGCTTGATAAAGGTAAGGTGATAAACCAAGGTGCAAGTGCACACGTTGCAAAAGCTATTTATGCAAACGATAGACAAACACCGCTGAGCTTAATTAATTACAATGTGGTTAAATTTGATGAAGACTACGGGCTATATCAACTGCAATTACAGCAAAGTGAGCAACCGCTTTTTGTGCTTCCTGCACTTATAGATAGCAGTAATAAGCTAATTATAGAAAGTGAGCAAATGTCGTTTAGTGCGTTAAAGCCTGAGCAAACAACGCACAGTAATGTTTTAAAGTCGATATTAACTCAGGCTGAGCTTATTAATAATAAGTGGCAGCTAACGCTTAATGTAGATGGGCAAACATTGTATTGCTTGGCTTCAAGACGAGTGTGGGACAAAAACGACTTTAAAGTGGGCGATGTGCTTTATACAACAATCAGCAATCTAGAATAACTAAATGCTGCACACCGCACATTGACTGTTTTTAGCTATTTTAAAACGATTAAACTCCATGCTTAAACCATCCACCAGCAATAAGTGTTCGCTTAAGCCGCTGGGTAAACCAGCAAGCATTTTTAGCGCTTCAGTAGCCTGAATACTGCCTATTAGCCCCACAATTGGGGAAAGTACGCCGGATTCAGAGCAGCTTTGTGTTTGTTCACTAAAAAATTGCGATAAACAACCATAACAATGGCTGTTTTCATCCATAGTAAAACAGGCGACTTGTCCTTCCATACGTATTGCAGAGCCTGACACCAGCGGAACTTTAGCCTTAAAACAGGCGCTATTAAGTGCATTGCGCGTTGCTAGGTTATCTGAGCAATCAATCACTATATCAATGTTATTAAATAATTGTTCTGTAAAGGTACTTGCATCAAAAAATGCCTTAATAGTGTTTATATCTATTTCACTATTAAGCGCGTTAAGCTGTTTTTTAGCAGCACTGCATTTTGAGCTACCAATATCACTTTCTTTATACAGTATTTGCCTTTGTAGGTTGGTCACGTCTATTTCATCGTTATCAACTAAGGTAAGCGTCCCAACGCCAGATGCCGCTAAGTATTGACCTACCGCACACCCAAGCCCACCCACACCAATAATTAAGGCATGCGATTGCCATAGTCGCTCTTGCCCGTCTATATCAAGCTGCGGGAGCATAATGTGCCGAGAATAGCGCAGTTGCTGCTGGTAAGTTAGCGGTGTTTTTTGCATTTTTAAAATCTCAACCTTTTTTTGAACAATACCAAGTTGTTAAATCCAAGAGCAAGTAGTAACGCTTTTTATTTGCACTCTAACAACCCAGAGCCCTTCACTCATATAGTGCAACTATAACGTATAAAAATAACTGTTGCATGTAACCATATGAAATTTATGGTTTTTAATTAGTGGCTCAGTAATTGCTATATCGGGTTAACTTAAATTTAACAAACATTGGGCTGCTACTCATATAAAAGGGTGGGGCATTAATAAAACAATAATACGTTTACGAGGAAAATAAACATGCAACCGAGTTCTGGGTTTAACCTAATATCGTTTAGCGGAAAAATGAAAGTATTGCATCTGAGTTGGATGGTCTTTTTTGTGTCATTTTTTGTATGGTTTAACCATGCTCCTTTATTAGGTGCCATAGCGGGTTCACTTGGGATCACCATGGCACAAGTTAAAACAT
This sequence comes from Pseudoalteromonas sp. NZS71, assembly GCF_015864715.1. Taxonomy (NCBI): domain Bacteria; kingdom Pseudomonadati; phylum Pseudomonadota; class Gammaproteobacteria; order Alteromonadales; family Pseudoalteromonadaceae; genus Pseudoalteromonas; species Pseudoalteromonas sp. NZS71. Next base: position 38,816 of record NZ_JADYWS010000022.1, read on the forward strand.
TACTAATTTTAAATGTAGCGTTAACTATTCCAGCGCGTGTTGTGGTGGGTATGCTAACCGATAAATTTGGTCCCCGTATTGTTTATGCGGCACTCCTTATTAGCTGTAGTATTCCATGTTTTATGTTTGCTATGGCAACCACATTTGAGCAAGCCGCAATAGCGCGTTTTGCTTTAGGCTTTATTGGTGCTGGCTTTGTTGTGGGCATTCGAATGGTGAGTGAATGGTTTCCTGCTAATGAGTTGGGTATAGCTGAAGGTATTTATGGCGGCTGGGGTAATTTTGGATCAGCAGCAGCGGCTATGTTATTACCAATTATTGCACTTATGTTTGGTGGCGAAGATGGTTGGCGTTATGCAGTAGGTTTAACCGGTGTATTAAGCGTTATATTTGGTGTTATTTGGTATTTAAATGTAACCGATACGCCAAAAGGTGGTACATACTTTAAACCTAAAAAAGTAGGCGCAATGGAAGTAACCAGTAAAGGCGACTTTGTATTACTGCTTATTATGAAAATTCCTATGTACGGCGCATTAGCATTACTTACTTGGAAGCTTTCGCCAACCGGTGCTAACTTAATTTCGGCTAATTTTGTACTTGCTGTGTATGCTTTTTTAGTTCTACTTTATATTTACGAAGTATATAAAACCTTTGACGTAAATGGTCATATTTTTAAAGAGCCAGTACCTGAGTCGCATCGTTATGAGTTTAAGCAAGTAGCTGTTTTAAATATTTTATATTTTACAACTTTTGGTTCTGAGCTTGCGGTTGTCTCTATGTTGCCGCTGTTTTTTATGGATGTATTTGCGCTTGATATGGTGTATGCCGGTATTTTAGCCTCTGCTTACGCATTCATGAACTTAGCATCTCGCCCTGGTGGCGGTTGGATTTCAGATAAATTGGGTCGTCGTATAACACTTATTGTACTTACGATGGGTCTTGCTGTTGGTTATTTTGTAATGGGCTTGGTTGATGCATCGTGGCCTTTATGGCTTGCTGTAGTAGCTGCTATGGCATGTTCGTTCTTTGTGCAAGCCGGTGAAGGCGCTGTATTTGCCGCAGTACCACTAATTAAGCGTCGTTTAACAGGGCAAATTGCAGGTATGACAGGGGCTTACGGTAATGTTGGTGCAGTAGTTTACTTAACTGCATTGTCACTTGTTGATTATAAAACCTTCTTTTTCATTATTGCGGGTAGTGCATTACTTGGCTTAGGCGCACTATTTTTTATGAAAGAACCAGACGGGCATATTACCGAAGTAAATGAAGACGGCACCGTTGAACTTATTTCAGTGACTTAAGGCATTATTGACTATGTTTGATGAAACACACCACGCTAAAGCGCTTGAAAATGAACTCAACGTTTCATTTGGCGGGCACAGCGCTAAAGGGTTAAAAGCAGAAAACCAAGATGCGTTTGCTGCTCTTAATACCAAAGCGCAAGAAAAAGAGTCTAAAGGCGTTATTGCCTGCTTAGCCGATGGGTGTTCATCAGCAAAAAATGCTAAACAAGCGTCTCAACTTTCGGTTACTCATTTTATAAATGAGTATTTAAATACCCCCGAAAGTTGGGCGGTTAAAAAGTCAGTGTCGAAGGTGTTAGCAAGTTTAAATCAGTGGCTTTATTCGCAATCAGTTAATTACAATCACTTAGGTCAGCGCCAAGCCGATTGGATGACGACTTTTACAGCACTTATTTTAAAGTCGGCAACGGGTTATATATTTCACTTAGGTGATACGCGTATTACTCGCTTGCGAGGAAATAAAATAGAGGCAATAACACGGGATCACAAAGTAAACGATACGCTAACGCGTGCACTTGGCGCACAACTTCATCAAGAAATAGATGTATACGAAGTTGACCTAAAAGCAGACGATATTTATATATTAACCTGCGATGGCGTACACGATGTGCTTCCACGTAGTGATATAGCTAAATTAATTAATGAACACGTTAATTTGGAGCACACTAATTTAGAAAATGCGGCTAAAGCAATTACCGAACTTGCATTAGCGCGAGGTAGTGACGACAACGTAAGTTGTTTGCTTGTAAAAGTAGAAAATATTGCCGAGCAAAAGTTAGATGAGCTTTATCATTCGCTAACACGACGAAAAATTCCACCTGCGCTTAATGTTGGTCAAAAAATTGATGACTACACGGTTATTCGTAAATTACATGCCAGTAGTCGCTCGCACATTTATTTAGTGCAACAAGCGCCCGATATACCGCCAGTGGTTTTAAAAGCACCTTCGGTTAATTTTGAAGACGATGTGCACTACCTTCAAGGCTTTATAAGAGAAGGCTGGGTAGGGCAACGCATAAACCATTTAAACGTGATGAAAGTGCTAAGTACGCAATCGCAGAGTCGTTTTTTGTATCATATTTGTGAGTACATGGACGGGCAAACACTCAGTGATTGGAAGCACGACGTCCCGCACCCAGAAATAACCCAAGTACGCAGTATTATTGAACAAATAGTACATGCACTAAGGGCGTTTCAGCGACTCGATATGGTGCATCGCGATTTAAAACTTGATAACGTAATGATAGATGCGCACGGTAAAGTAACGCTCATTGATTACGGCACCGTAAGTGTTGCGGCTATGGACGAGTCGGTTAAACAAATTGCGGATGATTGCCCGCAAGGCACTGCCGACTATACGGCACCCGAAACACTTATTACTATGCACGCCGATTTTAAAAGTGATTTGTTTTCACTTGGCGTGATTGCATATGAGTTATTGTGCTCAAAATTGCCTTACAAACCACTGCCACTTAACCACGTAGCGCCAAAAGATTATAGCCATTGGCACTACACAAGTATTCGTAAATACAGAGCCGATATTCCGTTTTGGTTAGATCAAGCCCTTATGAAGGCGCTTGCCCCTAAACCTGAGCTCAGATACCAAGCTTTTTCTGAGTTTATAAACGATATCAATAAACCTAACCCTTATTTAGAAAGTACCGCTAATAAAAGCTCAATACTAAAACGCGATCCAGTGATGGTCTGGAAATGTATTTCGCTGTGTTTATTTATTGCTTTGGTATGTGTATTAATAATTAAAACTTAGAGAACCAAAATGCTTAACTATAAGAACAACTTACCTATTATTTTTATACTGGGTTGCTTCACTGCGCCTTCAATAAGCCAAGCTTCGCAAACTGATCTTGATTTTAGACTGCGTTTTGAAAGCGTTGATCAAGACAATGCTTTAAAAGATGCAAGTGGCTTTACACTTAGAACCCGCTTAACGCATCAAACAGATGAGATGAATGGTTTTTCAGCCCTTATTGAAGTAGAAGACATTCGCAGCCTATTGGGCGTAGATGATTACAACAATACGGTGGGGAAAAATACTAATTACTCTGTTATTGCAGACCCAGAAAACACTGAGATTGACCAAGGCTTTGTTAAATATGTACGCGATGGTTTATCGCTAAAAGTAGGGCGCCAAGTAATAGCACTTGATGGACAGCGTTTTGTTGGGCACGTAGGTTGGCGCCAAGACAGGCAAACCTTTGATGCAGCAACCATTAATTACGCATTTAATAACATAGATTTACAATACAGTTATTTAAATAAGCGTAACCGCATATTTGCTGACGATAAAGACATTGAGTCGTCCGATCATCTAATTAATGCAAGCTTTAAAACAGACTACGGTAAAGTGGTTTTATACAGTTATTTATTAAGTGACGATGCACTACAAGACGACAGTTTAGACACTTATGGCGTTTCTTTTAACGGTAATAAAACCCTAAACGACATAAAGTTTTATTACAAAGCGGAGTATGCAACGCAGTCTGCCTCAACAAGCGTGAACGATTTTGATGCAGACTATTATGCACTTGAAGGCGCTGTGGATTTAAATGGTTTAGGCATAAAAACAGTAACATTAAAAGTTGGCATAGAGTCACTTGGCTCTGATAATGGCGATTACGGGTTTGCAACACCGCTTGCTACTTTACATAAATTTAATGGTTGGGCCGATACGTTTTTAAATACACCATCACAAGGCTTGGACGACGCTTATATTAGTTTAAATGGTAAAGCGTTTAACGGGAAATGGCTGGTGGCTTATCACCGTTTTGATGCCAATGAGCAATCAAATGGGGTTGACGATTTAGGCAATGAGCTAAACGTACAATACGTTAAACCTATTAATAAAACCTATTCTGTCGGTGCTAAATACGCTGATTACTCAGCGGGGGATACTGCTGCTAATAAAGTCGATACTCAAAAATTATGGGTATGGATGAGCGCTAAATTTTAACCCTCACTATCTTCTAATATCCTCTTGTAATTTATAGCGACACAAGATGGTGCAATTGCACCATCTTGTGGGGCTTTACGCTTTTCACCTCTGCACCAAAGTAGGCAACTTACTGATTTATAATGCTTATATATTTGGCTTGCATATTGCTATAACAATCCTATAACAAATTATTCGATTTCAATTTTAGTCAATTACTAAAGTAGATATCACTTTGAGGTGGGTAAATGCTAAGCAAGCAGCGTGTTGTAGTGGTAGGAAACGGAATGGTGGGGCATCATTTTGTGCAGCAGCTAGTTTCTCAAAATCAAGCTGATGAACAATTTGAAATTATGGTACTGAGCGGTGAAGACCGTTTAGCGTATGACCGAGTGCAACTATCTTCCTTTTTTAAAGGTAAAACCGCAGACGACCTCGCACTTACATGCAGTAAAACCTATGACGATTGGCAAGTGTGCTTTCATACTCATTCTAAAGTGGTTGATATAAATCGTGATGCGCAAACAGTAACAACCGCTAAAGGGGAGTTGTTTGAATACGACAAGCTTGTGCTTGCTACAGGTTCATTTCCATTTGTACCTCCTATACCGGGTAAAGATCGTGAGCATTGCCTTGTTTATCGCACCATTAACGATTTACACGCAATAAAAAACTCAGCCCACGGTAGTAAAGTAGGCGTGGTAATTGGTGGCGGTTTACTGGGGCTTGAGGCTGCAAACGCATTAAAGCAACTGGGTTTACAGACTCACGTAATAGAATTTGCACCGCAACTTATGGGCGTACAAGTTGATGCGGGAGGCGGTCGGTTACTAAAAAACAAAATTACAGATTTAGGCGTTACTGTGCATACATCGGTAGCAACCGAGAAAATAGTAGAAGGTGAAAGTTGCCGTTATAAAATGTGTTTTAAAGGCGGTAAAACCCTTGAAACCGACATGATTGTATTTTCTGCGGGAATTCGCCCTTATGATAATTTAGCCCGCGAGTTTAATTTAGAGATAGGTGAGCGCGGCGGTATTGTAATTAATAACCATTGCCAAACGAGTGATGAAAACATATACGCGATTGGTGAATGTGCACTATGGAATAATTTTATTTTTGGCTTAGTGGCACCCGGTTACGCCATGGCTAAAATAGCAGTTGGGCATATTTTACAACAGACCCAGCAAGACTCTCTGCAAAGTACTGGCTTAGGCAATAAAGCCGATGAATTTAGCGGTGCCGATATGAGTACTAAGCTTAAATTAATGGGTGTTGAAGTAGGCTCTATTGGCGATGCACATGCACGCAGCGAAGGCGCAATAAGCTATTACTTTGAAGACCAACCCAATGGCATTTATAAAAAAGTAGTCACTAATTCACAAAGTAATAAGCTGATTGGCGCAGTACTTGTTGGCGATACCAGCGATTACGATAATTTACTGCAATATCATTTAAACGACATTGAACTTACCACCGCCCCCGAAGCGCTCATCATGCCCCTTGCCGGCGACATCGCAGAGCTAAGCGCCGACGACTTGCCTGATGACGCCATTATTTGCGCTTGTCATAAAGTAACTAAACACACCATTGAGCAAACAGTCGCTAAAGGCTTTATAGACCTAGCAAGTGTGCAGCAAAGCACCAAAGCCAGTACAGGTTGTGGAGGGTGTGAAAAACTCGTTCAAAACGTAATAAACAGCGCACTCGCAAAAGCTAGTAACACCATTAACGTAGTTACCCTTAATGAGCCTGTAAAGCAACCTGCATAAATTAAAACGTACTAATTAAAGCACACTAAAAGAGAGCAGTAGCATGACAACCGCAAACACGTCACCAACTATAAATAAAACCAGTTTAAAACAAACAACATGTGCTTACTGTGGTGTAGGGTGTGGTGTTGATATTTCACTTTTTAATAATGTGCCTACCAAGCTTGAAGGCATGCGAGAGCATCCCGCAAACTTTGGTCGCTTATGTGTAAAAGGCACGCATTTGCTCGACACGACAGGCAGTGATAATCGCTTAACGACGCCTCTTATTAATAACCAAGCCGTTACGTGGGATGAAGCCACCGACCATGTTGCCAATAAATTTAACGACATAATACAAAAGCACGGACCCGATGCTGTGGCATTTTATGTATCGGGGCAACTGCTTACAGAAGATTACTACATCGCTAATAAATTAATGAAAGGCTACATAGGCTCAGGCAATATTGATACAAATTCGCGCCTGTGTATGTCATCTGCTGTGGCAGGTTATAAACGCGCTTTTGGTGAAGACGTAGTGCCGTGTACTTACGAGGATTTAGAGCAAACTGAGCTGCTTATTTTAATTGGCTCTAATGCCGCGTGGACTCATCCGGTTTTGTATCAGCGAATGGAACGTGCAAAGCAGCTTAACCCAAATATGAAAGTGGTGGTTATTGATCCGCGTAAAACCGACACAGCTGAGCTTGCCGACACATTTTTAAATATAAAACCAGGCAGTGACGCCGCACTTTATAACGGCTTACTTAATTATTTAAATGAGCATAACCACCTCGATACGCAATTTATTGCTCAGCACACAAACGGCTTTGAAAGCGCACTGCAAGAGGCAACAAAATGGAGCTGCGAGGCAGTTAGCGACTTTTGCGATATAGCAATTGAGCAAGTCACTGAGTTTTACGCGCTATTTGCTAACAGCCCAAGTGCGATTAGCTTTTACTCAATGGGTATAAATCAATCAAGCTCGGGTGTAGATAAATGCAACGCCATTATTAATGCGCACTTAGCCTCAGGTAAATTACTTAAACCAGGTAGCGGTCCGTTTTCGATTACAGGCCAACCCAATGCGATGGGCGGGCGCGAAGTAGGTGGTTTGGCTAATCAGTTAGCGGCGCATTTAGATATTGAAAACGAAGCGCATCAATCACTTGTGCAACGTTTTTGGCTCTCGCCAACTATGGCTAAAAAAGCAGGCAGCAATGCCATTGATATGTTTGATGAAATAGCCGCAGGCAAAATAAAAGCAGTGTGGATAATGGCAACAAACCCAATGGTGAGCTTGCCCAACAACGCCGCTATTAAAAAGGCATTAGAGACCTGCGAGTTGGTGGTTGTATCTGACTGTATTGCAAAAAGTGATACGTTAAAATTTGCCGATGTTGCTTTTCCATCAACTGGATGGGGTGAAAAAAACGGCACTGTGACTAATTCAGAACGCAGAATATCAAGGCAACGACCGTTAGTAGCGCCTTATTCGGGTGCTAAAAACGATTGGCAAATTATGTGCGACGTTGCTAAAAAAATGGGCTTTGAAGGGTTTGATTTTATAGAACCTAGTGGCATTTTTGAAGAATGGGCACAATTAACTGATTTTGAAAATAACGGCAGCCGATTACTAAATCTTTCTGGTTTAGTTGGGCTCACAAAAAGCCAGTACGATAATTTAAAACCCATTATGTGGCCGGTTGTTAAAAATCAGCCTTATAAAAATGGTCAGGTTTTTACAGATAACCAATTTAGCACCGCTGATAAAAAAGCACGCTTTATACCTATAACGCCGCAATTACCGGTGCAACAAACATCAAGTGATTATCCGTTTGTAATGAACTCGGGTCGTATACGCGACCAATGGCATACCATGAGCCGCACCGGTAAAAGTACCGCGCTTTCATCGCATATTACACGCCCGTATATTGAAATTAATCCGCTTGATGCCAGTAAATTAGCAATTAAACAAAACGATTTAATTAGTGCGATTGCCCAAACAGGGCAGGTTACCGCGCATGCAAAAGTAACCGATGCCGTGCGAAAAGGCGAATGCTTTATGCCTATTCATTGGAACAAGCAATTTGCGTCATCAGCAACAGTAAGCGGGCTGTATCAATCGGTAGTTGACCCACTATCTGGTCAGGCTGAGTGTAAACACGGCGCTGTTAATATAGTTAAAGCACCGTATGCGCAATATATGCAGCTGTTTGCTAAAAACGAACTTGTTATAAAAAGTGATTTTTGGCTCAAAGTTAATGCAAGTAATTGCTTTAATTATCAGTTGGCGCTTAATGAACCACAAAGTGATTTACTGTATTTCTGCCAAACCTTAACCGGTTTGCAAGGGCAGTGGTCGGCTATGAATACGGCAAAAGCTATGCATGTGCAGTGTATTCAAAACGATCAATTAGCGTTTGTTGGTGTTATATCTAATGAGCAAAAAGAAATATCACTTGAGTGGATAAACCATTTATTTGCAGAGCCTTTGCTGAGTTTTACACAGTTACAGTCTTTGCTTTATGCAACCCCCGATGAAGAATTTACCCAAGGTATGCAAGTGTGTAGCTGCTTTAAAGTAAGAGAGCAGCCAATTATAAACGCCATTAAAAACGGTGCAAACACGGTAGAGCAATTGGGGTCAGAACTTAAATGTGGAACGAACTGTGGTTCGTGTAAAACACAATTAAGCCAATTAATAAAACAACATTACAAAGCAGGTTCTAGCAGCATTGATGTTGCGGTTGTAATGTAAAGAAAAAAGGAAGCATATGCTTAATGATCAATTTGGTCGGCAGTTTAACTATTTGCGTCTCTCAATAACCGATGTATGTAATTTTAGTTGTAGTTATTGTTTACCAAACGGGTATCAGTGCGATACGCCGCGTAATTTTTTAAATAAAAACGAAATTAGCACGCTTGTAAATGCGTTTGCAGAACTAGGTACTAAAAAAGTGCGTATTACAGGTGGCGAACCATGCTTACGAAACGACGTAACCGATATTATAAAGCTCTGTAAAAATACGCCAGGCATAGAAAAAGTAGCTATTACTACCAACGGGTTTAATTTATTAAATAAAATTGATGAATTTGCAGAAGCAGGGCTTGATGCGCTTAATGTCAGCATTGATAGTTTAAATCCGAGTATGTTTAAACTCATAACAGGGCACGACAAACTTACCCTTATTTTAAAAGGGATTGAGCGCGCGGTAGAGCTGGGCATAAAAGACATAAAAATAAATGCAGTGCTTGCCAAGCAGTTTAATAAAAACCAATTGAAGGATTTTTTAGCGTGGGTAAAACACCACAAAGTTACGGTTCGCTTTATAGAATTAATGGAAACAGGTGACGGCGCAACCTTTTTTGAAGAAAACCACTTAAGTGGGCAAACGGTTAAAGCCCAATTACTCGACCAAGGTTGGTTACAAGTAGTTAGGGGGAAACTAAACGGACCCGCTGAGGAGTTTTGTCATCCTGATTACGATGGTCGTATTGGTTTAATAATGCCGTACAGTAAAGATTTTTGTAAAAGCTGTAATCGCTTAAGGGTGTCGGCGCTGGGTAAATTACACTTATGCTTGTTTGCCGAGCAAGGTATAGATTTACGCGAACTACTAAACGAGGACGATACTGCAGCGACCGTAAAGGCAATTCGAGCCGCTATGGGCAATAAAGAAATAAGCCATGAGCTAGATAAACGCTTAACAGGTGCGACAACTCACTTAGCTATGTTGGGCGGCTAATATGGAAGTAAAAGCTAATCGAGATTTTACAGGTGTTGTGCTTGCTGGTGGTAAGTCATCAAGAATGGGCACAGACAAAGCCGATTTAGTTTTAAAAAATAAAACGCTATTGCACAATGCGTGTGATTTATTAAAAGACGCAGGCGCTAAAAACATACTGATAAGCCGCAACGTTACAAATCCAATCAAATCATTGAACCATTATTCACCGAGCGATTATCCCTCAGAAAAGTACGTTAAAGATATATACCCAAACAGTGGGCCCCTTGGCGGAATTTACTCAACATTAATAGCCACTGAGCACGATTTACTTATTACTGCGGTAGATATGCCTCTACTTACGAGTAGTTTGTTAAGCACAATAGTGCTGGCTTCTCAGACAAATAACGTACAAAGTGTGAGCAATCAATTAAATCAGTCACAAATACATGCTTGGCACTTTGAAAATGAACCGCTACCGCTGTATATTCGTAATACAAGCAGTGTAAAAAATCATTTAAAACACATACTCACAAACGCAAACAGTCATAAATCAATAAAACAGTTTACCCAAAGCATTGGTGTGCAAACGCTTTTATGTAATAAAGCGCATGCATTAATAAACACCAATACACCGGCGCAATTTAAAGCTGTAAATGAGCATTTTGACCTAAGCATTAACCAATTGAGAAGAACATTATGAGCCACACAAGCGAGTCACAAATACCTTTAAACATTGCCGTACTTACCGTAAGCGACACGCGCGATGCGATTACCGATACTTCTGGTCATTACTTAATTAAAGCGCTAACTGAGGCGGGTCATCACTTAGCGGATAAAGAAATTGTAAAAGATGATGTGTACCAAATGCGCGCTATTGCATCGCAGTGGATAGCCGACGACACCATTCACGCTATTTTAGTGACTGGTGGTACAGGATTTACCGAACGTGATTCAACACCTGAGGCATTTGCGCCGCTGTTTGATAAAAGCGTAGACGGCTTTGGTGAGCTATTTAGACATATATCGTACGGTGAAATTGGTAACTCAACTATTCAATCTCGTGCACTTGCGGGACTTGCTAACAACACCGTTATTTTTTGTATGCCAGGCTCTACAGGCGCATGTAAAACAGCGTGGACAGGTATTATAAAAGATCAACTTAACTCAATGCATAAACCGTGTAACTTTGTACCGCATATTACCATTGGTAAAAAGTGTGAATCGCGTGAGCAATAGTATGTTAAGCCACGTTGACGAAAACGGCCAAGCTAATATGGTTGATGTATCGCTCAAAGACATAACCCTGCGCGATGCCTCAGCTGAAGCATTTATTAGCATGAGCAAGCTTGCCTTTGAACAAGTAATGCTTAATCAAAACAAAAAGGGCGATGTGTTAGGCGTGGCACGTATTGCGGGTATTCAAGGCGCTAAAAAGTGCGCCGATTTAATTCCGCTTTGTCATCCGCTTGCACTTACTAAAGTCGCTGTTGATTTTGAACTTGATGAAGCAAACAGCCAAATTAAAATAACCAGCTACTGCAAACTTGCCGGTAAAACTGGCGTAGAAATGGAAGCGTTAACAGCGGTATCTGTGGCTAGCCTTACTTTGTTTGATATGTGTAAAGCAGCCGACCCACTAATGGAAATTAGCGGTATGCGCGTTACTCAAAAAGCTGGGGGCAAAAATGGCAGTTGGCAGCGAGATTAATCCAAACGATGCTATATCTAGCGCCCAAAATGTAGAGTTATTGTTTTTTGGGCAACTAAAAGAGCGCTTGAAGTGCAGTAAATTAAGCCTTGAGATTACGCAGCCGCTTAGTATTTCAGAGCTTAAATTAAGATTAGTTAGCCAATACCCGCATTGGCAACCGTGGCTGGAGGAGCGTGAGCTACTTGCAGCGCTTAACCAAACTATGTCATCAAGCGACGCAATAGTGAAAGCAGGGGATGAGCTTGCCTTTTTCCCGCCGGTTACAGGTGGCTAATGAGCATACATATTCAAGTACAAATTGATGATTTTAATGTAGGTGACGAGCACAATGCGCTTTGTAGTAATAATAAAAGCGATGGCGCTGTTGTCACCTTTACAGGTTTGGTAAGAGAGTTCAGCAGTGGCGATAACGTTACTGCACTTGAGCTTGAGCACTACCCTGGTATGACCGAGCAACTGCTTCAATCTATTGCAGAGCAAGCACAAACTCGCTGGCAACTGGCGAGAATATGCATTATTCACCGCGTTGGTTACTTAGCACTTGGCGAGCAAATTGTATTTGTAGGCGTAACTTGCCGCCATCGCCAAGCCGCGTTCGAAGGCGCACAATTTATAATGGATTATTTAAAAAACCACGCCACGTTTTGGAAAAAAGAGCACTTTAAAGACTCATCAAATTGGGTTGAGTTTAAACAAAGCGACAAACAAGCGCTGGGTAAATGGGAAGAGTAGTTATAAATGTAATGTGTGAATAAAGATGCGTTCAAAATTTATCTCAAAAAGAGAGTCATTAGAGTCCGCTGCACTTTGGGTAGCGGCTCTATTAATTTTAGCTATTATGTTAGAGCTCATAACAGGCTGGTCGATAGGTGGAAAAAGCACTGCTGGTCACTCTATAAATATTGAGCCTGAACAGTTTTGGTTTGAAATAAAATTGCACTGCAGCTTAGTATTGTGGTTTATTTTTAGATCTTTTTTTACTTTTCCATTTTTTAGGGCGCAGTACAATAGCTTGCTTAGCTTCAGAGAAGAACACAAAATCATATCAAATATTCTTTTTTATATACTTACTCCCATTTTTGTAGTGTTTCTAATTTTAACTTTATTATTTATTAGCGACTTATAAATATTGTTCAGTTTCTTATTAAGAACGAGTGATTAAAATTTATACGCTCTTACTATTAGCCATTTTTTACAGCCGTTCTATATTTACTTTTTGCCTTAGTTGGAACGTTAAGCCTTACTCATTTTACAGTGAAGTGTTTTAGGGGCATTTACATATCGTGATTATTTTATTGTCGCTTATAGCACCCAAAATTCTAAATTTAAAACTAATAGAATATAGTCTTCGAAAAGATCAATACGCCCTAATGTTTTCTATCTCTTTATCAGTTATTTTAATAGTTTACTGAGTAAAACAGTAAACTATCTTACTCAATTAATTACTTCTTATGTTAGTAAATCAGGCATTAAATTGAGCCTGTTATGAATAGCATGATGGATGAAAGACAACTTAGTTCGCACCGCTTGAGTAAGTACAAATGGGTAGGCATCGGCAAGTCCCATGCTGCGATTTAGTGAATTTAGAATGATCGAAAATTCCATCCAAGTATCTAAAATAGCATCAATCGATGTTTGTGAATTAAAGTAATAAGCACTTTGTGGCAATCGAAGCTCGTCTGCTTCATCTAATTCAAACTCATTACCCGTTGTTGAGCCTGTAATTGAAAAGTTTTTGGCTGTTTCTAGCGTATCGATAATATGCATGTAATGCGCCCATGTTTCTGCCCAGTCTTCATAAGGGTGCATAGTAGCGTATTCACTAATAAAGGTTTCATGCCAGTTAGCTGGCGCGCCTTGCTTGTAATGAGTATCGAGCGCTTGCTGGTAATCTAATTCGTCATCACCAAAATATTGCTTACATAAAGCATGTTTTTTTGGTGAATTTGCGATTAGTTGATCAAAATAATAATGACCAAGTTCATGGCGAAAATGACCAAGTAAAGTACGGTAACGCTCACCCATTGCTATTTTAGCTTGAGAGCGTGCTACGTCGTCTGCTTCAGCTAGGTTTATAGTGATATGCCCGCAATCGTGTCCTGTAAATACAACGTCCTGACCTATAATAGGGCTTACAAAGTGATCGCTTACGTTACGGTCTGCTATAAAATCGAAGCTTAATCCGCTTTCAGGTTCTTGAATCGTTGTATTTAAAGGGAGTGATAATGATTTTAATGTATACAAAGCGCGACGTTTTGCAGTCTCCATTTTTTTCCATAATGGAATATGTTCAACAATACTTAAATCGGGCACCGTTTCATTAAAGCGGCACGAAAAACACAGCACTTCGTCTTTATCGGCAACAGGTATAAATGTGTCTAAATTAACCATACCATTGCATACGTGATACTGAGCGTTGTTATCACATTTTTTATAAAAAACTTCAGGCGCTTCTGCTTTGTAAAATAACCCCGATTGCTCATCAATTTCATAGGGTTCAACTTGATCGAAATCGTCGTCTATACCCACGGTTCTGCCGCAAGCCAAACAATGGCTGCTTTCAAAAAATAAAATAAGTTGATCTGTGCAATTACATTTAAATGTTTTCATATGTTACCGAATAAAAAAGAGACCGTATAAACCACTTTTACTTAGCGCTATGCTATTGGAGGATAGTGGTTAAATCCTTTTTAATAGTTCAGACTTTTTAATATTAAATTCATCATCACTCAACGCATTAGAGTCGCGAAGTTGTGCTAACTTTTCAATTATTTGAAGCGTTTCGTCTACCGAGTATTGCCCCACAGTATTATTAGCCGGTGCTTCAACTTGGTTTGGTGTTAACGATGCAAAATTCGGCTGCGTTACTTGCTGCGTAAAGTCTTTTTGTGGTTCTGGAGGCGTTGGCGTTTGCCCTGAAATTAATGGCAGGGTATTTACATTAATTGTCCCCCACTGACTGTTAAATGTAAGAGAGGTATTATTGCCTTGCTGTTGGCTTACACCACCAATATTATGATCTAACGTGTCGTATACGCTCACTTGTCCATTTAATTCAACGGCTAAGCGATTAGGGAATATAGCGTAGCGAATATTATTTTGCGCACCACTGCTAAATGGGCTGCCTAGATTACCTGGCCACCATTGATTGATGCCAGGCGTTCCTGCAGGAATAACCGGAAATATTTGGTTATTGCTCAATATATTAGCAAGTTCGTTGCACAAGTTATCAACGGTTGATTTTAAACCGTTGTTAAACATGTCGCCAACCATTGTCATTCCGCCACGCATCCATTGACCAGAACCACCAAGTTCTGGGCAATTAAACTGTGCCATTGAGCAACCGCCGTTATTAACGCTAACTAACATGTGAATTACTGCATCGTGACTGAGGTTATAACGAGATGCTATACCATTAACTAAGTTTTCACCGACATCTGTTAGCTTTTGCATAAGAAAATATCCTATTAGGTAGATTGGGTTGATTTAAAAAATCTGAAAATACGCTAGGCCGTGTTGATTTTTGGGATTGAAATTTGTTCAATCTAGGGGCGATTTAATCGCGGCGCGAGGTTTGTAACCTAGTGGGCTAAGTAAAAACCGAGCAACAAAGAGTCAATCGTCCCTAGAAAGAACCCAGGGGCAGCGCATGTTTGGCATTTATGCTGCGTTATCGCCTATGTATGGGGAACAACCACACATCATAGACTCTGCCTTGCTTAAATACCAAACACACTGCTGCAAATTCAACCACCAAAGAACAACACGCCCTAGTGCTGCATTACCTTTAGCATTGATGATAATGAAAAATTAACAGGTTAGTGAGATGTGTTGGTTTTTCAAATTGGACGTGTTCTGTTTTGTTTGAAATTAAAACACACCGCTGCAAAACTAATCTTTAAAACAAGCATCTTTGTATTAAAAGTTACTTGTTTTATCTCATCGAGATTGTTAGTTTTGCTGTAACGTAAGCGGTTAAAAATCGATCTAGTATAGCACCGTTACTTACTTTAACAGCAGCTTTATTGTGAACTATTTCTTACTATTTAATGATTTTTTTTAATGATTTTTAAACTATAAATAAATACTTTTAATTATACCTGTTTAGCGTTATAAATAACGGAGTAAGTATTTTAAAAAATTAACATTATTTGTTTTATTTCAATATTTTAAATTAACTAGTTTTAATTGTAAGTTATTTTTAAGCACTATTTTGGTGCATTATCTGCACCATTAAAAATCTAAAATTGATGGTATAAATTACACCAAGTTTAATATTTACAGAGTTGGTGTGTTTTTTCTATTAATTTGGTCAAAACCTTTATGCATGGCGTTGCTTTGTGTATGAGTCGGCAAATGGATGAGGAGCACTAATTTATAAGTTTGCTGGTATAAAAATTGCACAGGTGAATTAGTCCAAATAATATTTTCAGCGTTATATTGTGGCCATACATTATTAAAGGGGAATTAATAGATGACAATTACAGTTGGGATTTCGCACCATACTCAGTATAAATACGATCGGTCAGTTAATATGGGGCCGCATATATTCCGATTACGTCCAGCGCCACATAGCCGTACAAAAATTAAAAGTTATTCTTTAAAAATAGTTCCAGAAGATCATTATATAAATTGGCAACAAGACCCTTTTGGTAATTACCAAGCGAGGGTGGTGTTTAACAAACCAACTACCGAATTTAGTTTTACGGTCGATTTGGTCGCCGAACTAACGGTTATTAATCCTTTTGATTTCTTTTTAGAAGATTATGCCGAAAACTTCCCATTTGTTTACGATGCTATTTCAAAGTCAGAGCTCGCTCCTTATTTAAAAAAACGCAAAGCCAGTCCAAAATTTAAAGAGTTAATTGAATCTTTAAATCCTAAAGAGCCGCTTAGAAGCGTTGATTTTTTAGTGGCTGTTAATCAAGCTATTTATGAATTAGTAGGTTATGGCATTCGTTTAGAACCCGGTGTGCAAACGGCAAACGAAACAATAAGTAAAAAAACAGGTTCGTGTCGTGATTCTGCTTGGTTGTTAGTACAACTGTTTCGTCATTTAGGGTTGGCATCTCGATTTGTATCGGGCTATTTAGTCCAGCTAACCTCAGATCAAAAATCATTAGATGGTCCAAGTGGTCCAGAAGAAGACTTTACCGATTTGCATGCATGGACCGAGGTGTATATTCCGGGTGCAGGTTGGATAGGGCTTGATCCTACCTCGGGTTTATTTGCCGGTGAAGGGCATATTCCATTGGCATGTACGCCAGAGCCAAGCTCGGCGGCGCCGGTTACAGGCGGTATAGACGACTGTAAATCTGAGTTTAGCTTTTATAATAAAGTAACGCGTGTACACGAAGACCCACGTGTAACTAAGCCATATTCTGAGGCGCAGTGGGCGGCAATTAACCGCTTAGGTCAGCACGTTGACAATGTTTACAATGAAGAAAATATACATTTAACCATGGGCGGCGAACCTACGTTTATTTCTATTGACGATATGGAACATCCTCAGTGGAACACTGATGCCGATGGTAAAGAAAAAAGAATATTAGCTCAAAATTTATTTGTAGAAATGAATAAAGTATACACAAAAGGTGGCTTTACTCATTACGGACAAGGTAAATGGTATCCGGGTGAGCCATTACCACGTTGGCAATATGCGTGCTATTGGCGCAAAGACGGCGAGCCTTTATGGCAAGATGCTGCACTATTAGCCGATCCTAATAAAGATTATAAATTTGATCATACCGATACTAAAAAGTTTGCTGATAAACTGTGTGACTCACTTGGTCTTGAAACCAAGGCACTTACTACGGCTTATGAAGATATTTTATATCACATGTGGCAAGAAGCCTCATTACCTACCGAAATAAAGCCAGATCAACCAGAACTTCTCCATGCAATGAGCCGAAAAGGCTTTTTAGCTAAAATGGATAAAGGCATAGAAAAGCCTGTTGGCTATGTTCTACCTTTAAAATGGAACGATAGTAAAAACTGTTGGCAGTCGTGTACGTGGGAGTTCAAACGGGGTCATTGTTTTTTATTGCCGGGTGAATCACCACTTGGTTATCGCCTACCTTTAGACAGCCTTGAGTGGAGCGGCAATATTATTGACCGCGACCCGTTTGATATTCCAGAAAATTTTACCAAAGCTAAAAAGCTTAAAAAGGGCTTTATTGGTAAAGAAATGGTTAAAACTGCGCTTGTAATGGAAGTGAGAGAGGGGCGTTTATATATATTTATGCCACCAACAAGTCATTTTGAACATTACATGGGTTTAATAAGTAGTATAGAGAGTGTGGCTAAAGAACTTAAAATGCCGCTTGTTATTGAAGGCTATAGCCCACCTAAAGATAGCCGCGTAGAAAAATACGCTGTAACGCCAGATCCAGGTGTTATTGAAGTAAATATTCATCCTTCAACATCGTGGGATCAATTAGTCAGTCGAACCACAACGTTATACGGTTTAGCAAAAGAATGCCGATTAGGTACCGATAAGTTTATGGCAGATGGTCGCCATACTGGTACTGGTGGTGGTAACCACGTAACGCTTGGTGGCGAAACACCTGAGCAAAGCCCATTTTTACGCAGACCTGATATTTTAAGAAGTTTTATTACCTATTGGCAGCATCATCCTGGTTTGTCGTATTTATTTTCGGGGCTTTTTATTGGCCCTACAAGCCAAGCGCCGCGAGTGGATGAAGCCCGTGATGAAGTTTTATACGAGCTAGAAATTGCCTTTTCGCATATGCCCGAAGGTGAGGTGCCTGAACCTTGGTTAGTTGATAGGTTACTTCGTAATTTATTAGTGGATTTAACGGGTAATACACACAGAGCAGAATTTTGTATTGATAAGCTCTATTCACCCGACTCAGCCACAGGTCGTTTAGGGATTGTAGAATTTAGAGGCTTTGAAATGCCTCCACATTCACAAATGAGTTTAGTGCAAATGCTACTGTTGCGTACTTTACTTGCTTGGTTTTGGAAAAAACCTTACCACAAGCCATTAATACGTTGGGGTACTGAGTTACACGACAAGTTTTTATTACCACAATATGTAGAAAACGATTTAGCTGAAGTAAGCCGCGATTTACAACAAGCAGGTTTTCAATTTCAGTTAAGTTGGTTAAATCCATTTTTTGAATTTAGGTTTCCGGTATGTGGAACGCGAGAACTTGATAACGTGACACTTGAGCTTAGAACCGCAATCGAGCCTTGGCATGTACTAGGCGAAGAGGCAAGTGCGTCGGGTACGGCGCGCTATGTAGATTCGTCATTAGAAAGAGTACAGATAAAAGTACAAGGAACAATGAGCGACCGCTATGTTGTAACGTGTAATGGTCGAAGAGTGCCGCTTAAACCGGTTAAAGGTAAAGCAAAAGATGAAATGGTCGCGGGTATACGATACCGAGCTTGGCAACCACCTACAGCGCTTCACCCAACTATTGGCGTACATGCTCCATTAGTTTTTGATTTAATCGATACGTGGGAAGGTCGTTCAGTTGGAGGCTTTGTATATCATGTGAGCCATGCTGGGGGTCGTAATCCTGAAACGCTACCGGTTAATGCATTTGAAGCTGAAGGGCGCAGAGTTGCAAGATTTTGGGAGCATGGGCATACACCATCGTTACTTGCATCAGCAGAACCAAGCTGGAGCCCATCGGCGGTTACGCATAGTTTTCAATCGGCGCAAAGCGCAAGTGAATACGTGGTACCTGATGAAGAAAGTAGTAATCCTGATTATCCAAATACCTTGGATTTACGCAGGCAGCCTAACTTTAAATAATAATTGATAGTTGTGTCATTCCACTTTGAAATTATTTAAAGTGGAATGACTAAATATTTTTAAAGCATCATTATGAACACGGCTATTTACTATAAATTGGAGCACTTTCAGCTTGTATATTAACAATAACGCGATGCCGGAATTGCCTGAGTGGTTGTCTTTATACCTTGATAAATCACATGGACATGATGAACTGGCAAACCACAGTGGTTTAAACCCAGACCATTGGGATACTTTATTTAAGCGTTTAGCTAGTCTAACAGCAGATGATGTTAGTAGCCGCGCTACAGAAATAAGCCAATTGCTACAAAATGGCAATATTAAAAATGAAAGTAATAAGCAGTGGCACTTCGACCCGTTGCCATTTATGTTATCTAAAGCTGATTGGGCGTTGCTCGAAGAGGGAATAAAACAAAGAACCCTTTTATTAAATAAAATTCAGCAAGATATTTACGGTGACCAAACATTATTAGTTGATGGTCATATTCCTGCAAAGCAGCTTTTTCAAGACCCTAATTACTTACGCGAAGGTTTTAGTTTACCTAGCAACGAATTAACACTATTTTTTACTGCATTAGATGTTTACCGCACGCCAACAGGCGAATTTAAAGTATTAAGCGATCATTGTCAGTGCCCGCTGGGCTTAGGGCTATTAATTAAAAGCCGTATTATTGCAAGGCGTGTAATGGCTGAAGAATTTGCCGAATGTAATGTTCAGCAAATTAAAGAATTTTTAAACCTATTCCAAGAGGGTATTAATGAATATACCCACTATATGGATGACCCACGAATTGTAATTCTAACCCAAGGAATTGATGACCCTAACTACAACGAGCATGCATTCCTATCTACCTACTTTGGCTATACATTAGTACAAAGCGCCGACTTAACCGTACGTGGTGGTGACGTTTGTTTAAAATCGTTACAAGGCTTGGGTAAAATTAATGTCATTTTACGCTGGGTTTCTGATCGTTGTATTGACTCTTTAGAGCAAACTGAATATTCACTTCATGGTATTCCGGGCTTATTACAATCTGTACGACAAGGGTCGGTTAAGGTTTTAAACCCGTTTGGTAGTGGTGTGCTCTCGTCACCTTCAATAAAATGCAACTTAGAAAAGTTATCGCAGCAAATTTTAAAACAACCGCTGTTGTTAGGTGAGCCAAATTACTTAAGTGTAAAAGAAGCGCAAGCCATTGATTGGAATAACCTCGAACTACTATCTGCTATAGACCCTACACTTAAGTTAGATGGAGTGTTAGACGAGCAAGAAATAAAGCTACTTATTAGCAAAGAACCCGATAATTACTTTTTCCAAGAAAAGCCTTCTTTTAGCAGTGCACCATTTTGGCATGACGGGCAATTAATCTCCAAGCCAGTGGTGTTTAGATGCTATGCATTAACCACAGAAAATGGCGTAGAAGTACTTCCTTCAGCACTGTGTTTTTCGAACGAAAAAAGTAACAACCCGAGAATATCTGGTTGGATCAAAGATACATGGATAAATACAGCCGATAGAGTTGATTTAGGCGAGCATAATCCACCGGTGCCAATTAGAAAAAGAATGGATGTAACGCTACTCGAAGGGGTTATTTCGAGCCGTACGGCTGAGCACCTTTTTTGGTTGGGTCGATACTTAGAACGCTGCGAAAACACCATACGTATTTTGCGTATTTTTATAGACAAGTACACCGAGTTTTCTGTTTACCCAGATTCAATACGAAAAAGTATAGTTGCACGGCTTTCTAATGCCATTAGGTCGCAATATATTGTTTATCCCTATATAGAACCTGATTTAAAACTAGATGGCATTGATGTAAATCTGTCTAAAGAAACTTCTTTTCAACTCCTTGCAGACGAGCAATGCGCTGGCAGTATTATTAATACATTAAAGTACATTGCAAATGCGTCGGTGCAAATTCAAGAATTACTATCTCATGATAGTCGCCGAATAATTGATGATATTAATGAGCAAATTAAAGTATTTAAAAATGTAAATATTAATATTCCAACGCGTGCAATGCAAAGCAGCCTAGATAGAGTTATAGGCTCAATTATGGCTTTTAATGGCTCGATTGCAGATTGTATGCCAAATAGTAATGGCTGGTTTTTACTCGAAATGGGCAGAAGAGTAGAGCGTAGCTTACAAATAACATCACTAAGTGCGGCTTTATTAACCAAAGAGTTAGACGAGCCCGAAGAGCTTGGCTTACTTGAAGCAGTGCTAAGTTGCCAAGTTAGTTTAGTTACGCATAAGCGCCGATACAGAATGTATCAAACCATTGGTACAGGGCTTGAGCTATTACTTTTAGATGCTGAATACCCACGTTCTTTATTATTTCAGTTAGAGGAAATTAATAAGTTGTGTAAGCATTTACCCACAAAACGCAGACAAGGCGTAATTGCGGCACACGAAAAAGCAATTTTACTGTCTAAAACAAGTTGTTATGTAACTGAGAAAGATTACCTACAAAAAAGTGAAAATGGACAACGTAACCAGTTAATCGAATTTAACCATAATACGCGTATGAACTTAGATACATTTTGTGATGTATTATTACTACAGTATTTTTCTCATACCCAAACGGCAAATAAATTGAACTGGACTAATATTGAGCAAGCTCAATCGTGAAATATAAAATAAAGCACTCGACTACATACAACTATTCAGACTTTGTTAGTTTGTGTCAAAACCAAGCGCGATTAACGCCAAAAACGAATCGCGGGCAAATATGCCACAGTAGTCGTGTAGAAATTGAACCTACACCGACTTACTTACAAACATTTACTGATTATTTTAATAATCAGGTAACAGCGTTTGAAATAGCAATACAGCATAAAAAACTTAAAGTAACGATGATCAGCGAGGTAGAACTGTTAGTCGGCGCTAATAGTAATTTAGAGAGCGTTGATATTGCTTGGCGAAAAGTACGTGATTTATTGGTTAAACCAAATACAGCGGAATTATTAAAAACGTCTGAATTTGTACTACCTTCACAGCTTATTCCAATAGATAAAGGAATTAAGGAATACGCATTAATTTCGTTTGATGCACACAAAAATATAATTTCTGCATGCAAAGATCTAATGGCACGGATTTTTCATGAATTTCATTATGATCCTGGTTTTACAACAATTAGTACGCCTTTGAGCACTGTTTTTGCACAAAAAAGGGGCGTTTGCCAAGACTTTGCACACTTTGCGCTTGCATGCTTACGTAGCGTAGGGTTAGCAGGTCGATACGTAAGTGGGTACATAGAAACCATGCCGCCAGAAGGCGAAGAAAAGCTAGAAGGTGCAGATGCAACTCATGCATGGTTTGCGGTATTTGTGCCAAACTTTGGTTGGGTTGATTTTGATCCAACAAATAATGTTTTACCACGCGATCAGCATATTACTCTAGCCGTAGGGCGAGACTTTTCTGACGTAACTCCTTTAAAAGGAGTGGTATTTGGTGGCGGTAGTCAATTGCTTGATGTAGCGGTTGATATGATTCGAATGGAATAGCAGTTTAACTACGTCATATATGATGATGGATAAGGTGAAAGAGTGTATGAAAATTGATTGGAAAGCGTACCAAACAAAAGGTTTCTTTGATGAATTAATTGATGCACAAGGAAACGTTAGATCGCATGGAACACAATTAGCACAATTTTTTGCTAATTTATCAGCAGAAGAATTAGTAAAAGCCAGAGCGGTTGCTGATTTAGCAATTAAAGAAATGGGTATTACTTTCACGGTTTACAACGAAGGTAATATGATTGATAGAGCCTGGCCGTTTGATATTATCCCTCGAACTATTGGTAAAAAAGAATGGCAAAGCGTAGAGGTTGGTTTAAAGCAACGTGTTGAAGCGCTTAACCTTTTTATAGATGATTTATACCACGACCAAAAAATAATAAAAGATGGTGTTTTTCCAAAAGGGTTACTAGAAAAATCAGTTAACTTTCGCCAGCAATGCGTGGGAATAAACCCGCCAAATAAGATATGGGCGCATATTTGTGGCTCAGATTTAGTACGCGATGGTAGCGGTACAATGTATGTGCTTGAGGATAACCTGCGTGTTCCTTCTGGTGTATCTTATATGCTTGAAAATCGCTCTGTAATGAAGCGTGTATTCCCTGAATTATTTGAGCAAGTATCGATTTTACCTGTTGATGATTACCCTTCACAATTATTTGATATGCTAGCGGCAATGTCGCCTCGTCCACAAGATAAACCAGAAGTCGTGGTACTTACTCCTGGGGTGTTTAACTCCGCTTATTTTGAGCATTGTTACCTTGCCCAAGAAATGGGTTGCGAACTGGTAGAAGGGCGCGATTTAGTTGTTGAAAAAGATGACTGTGTATACATGAGAACAATCACAGGGCTACAACGAGTTGATGTTATTTATCGTCGTATAGATGATTTGTTTTTAGACCCAGAAGCCTTTTTACCAGAATCCCAACTTGGCGTTCCTGGATTAATGCGTGCTTGGTCTAAAGGTAATGTTGCTTTGGTTAATGCACCAGGCGCAGGTGTTGCTGATGACAAAGTAGTTTACGCCTATGTACCTGAGATGATTAAGTACTACTTAGGCGAGGAAGCTAAACTTGCTAATGTCCCAACGTTCAAATGTTTAGACCCGAAAGAATGCGACCATGTGATTAAAAATATCGATAAGCTTGTTGTTAAACCAGCAAATGAATCTGGCGGATATGGATTATTAATTGGTCCTAAATCGACTAAAAAAGAACAAGAAGCGTGTATTGCTCAAATTAAAGCGGACCCACGAAACTGGGTAGCTCAACCAACATTAGATTTATCAACAGTACCAACATTTGATGGTAATAAACCAGATGGTCGACATACCGATTTAAGACCGTTTATTTTATCATCAGGTAAAGATACGCAAGTTACCACTGGCGGATTAACGCGTGTTGCTATGGTTAAAGGCTCTTTGGTGGTTAATTCATCACAAGGTGGTGGCAGTAAAGATACTTGGATTGTTGACGAAGAGGCTAAATAATATGTTATCAAGAGTAGGCGAAACTTTATATTGGGTATCTCGATACATTGAGCGCGCGGAAAATGTAGCTCGTTTAATCAACGTTAACAATTTACTGATGATGGACTTACCCAAAGGCATATGTACCGGCTGGGAGCCATTAATTGATATTATTGGTGTGCGTAAAGCGTATTCAGAAAACCATACTGATTTTACTGAACAAAAAGCATTAAGGTATTTACTTGTTGGTAGTGATAACAGCTCGTCAATTTTAAACTCTATTACTTCGGCACGAGAAAGCGCGCGTACAATCCGCGATGTAATTCCTCGAGATGTATGGGAAGAAATTAACTCTCTGTATTATTATGTAAAAGATAATCAAAAAGAAGGGATAACAAAGCGCGGACGTTTTGATTATTTAAAAAAGATTATAGATTCAGCCCATCAAATATTTGGGGCGTTAGATGCCACAATTAATCATGATCAGGGCTACGTTTTTATCCGCTTTGGTTCGATTATAGAGCGCGCAGACATGACATCGCGAATTTTAGATATTCGCTCTGCTACGTTAATTACTAATGAAGAAAAAGTAAAACCGTTTGATAATATTCAGTGGATCAGTTTATTGCGCTCATTAAGTGCTTATCAAATGTATCGCCAAGAAATGGGCGTTAGAGTACAGCGTGCAGATGTAATAGAATTTGTGATGCACAGCAAAGTATTCCCTCGGTCAATTTTATTTTGCATGAATGAATTAAAAGCATTGGTTTTACCTTTGCCAAACTCAACAGAAATTATTAAATCAATTGATGATGCAATTATTGAGTTAGAAAATAAAGACGTACGAGTACTTAAAAATGGTCTGTTGCATGACTTTATCGATGAAATACAAATAGACTTAGCTGGAATACATAATGGACTGGCCGAAACGTATTTTTTAAAGCAAGCAGAACAATAAAAAATGTATATTTTAAAATGACTGCTTAGCTTTAAGCGGTCATTTTTGCTTTAATTTATTTATAATAATTTTAAAATCTTCATAATTAATCTCCACTTTCCCAGCCGTTGGTATCGCAGTGAAAATAATCTCGACTAATATCTCTAAAATTAAAACTCTTATCCACAATGGTAAAGAGGTGAAAACGGGAATATTCAAAACCCCAACTAACGAACCTGTAGTGATTGAAAAGCTAAACATTATAGGTGATGAGCAAGCTGATTTAGTTAATCACGGCGGGGTAGATAAAGCGGTATATGCTTTTTCGCACAATCATTATGAGTATTGGCAGAAGACTCTTGAAAACGAGAACTTAAGTAGCGGTGTATTTGGCGAAAACTTCACGATTTCTGACCTTGATGAAGCGAATATACACATAGGTGACCATATTCGAATTGGTACTGCACTGCTTGAAGTAAGCCAGCCTCGTGTGCCTTGTTTTAAATTAGCTATCGCCCTTAATAATAAAAACAGCCTTAAACTGTTTACGCAGCATTACTGCACTGGCGTGTATTTTAGGGTACTAGAGCAGGGCGTTGCAAAAACGGGTGATAGTGTTGTTATCGAGAAGAAAGCCTCGCACGACATATCAGTTAAAAAACTGTTTCAGGCATTTTTTGATAAAAAATATGTAGGTTATGAAGACATACTTTTAGAAGCATTAACTTTGCCAGAGCTTGCTGTAGAGTGGCAAGAAAAGCTAAAGAAGAAGCTTGCTATTAAAAGTGAATAAAGTTAAATATAAATTGTTATTTATAGAGCATCTAGTAAAAAAGATAAAATCTGCTATACCTAAGGTTATAAATACTATACTTAATATAGTGTTACGCAAAAACTATTGGGTTAGTAGCTAAAATAGGTGTCGTATATGAATATCTCCAGAAAATTGATGCTTATTGTGATTTTAACTGCAGCAGAGGTAAGCATTACTGTTTATTCAGCTTTTGAAATCGCTAAAGGGGCTAAGTTTCACCAACTTAATTTTCTTCACTTAAAATATACACATCAACTTACCAAGTCAGTTAAAAAAATAGAAAACAATATCCCCATAGATATAAATACCATTGAGTCAGATATATTGTCAATTAGGCAGCAACCGATTGAATGTATTGAAGAAATAAACCCATTAAATTATGCTGTTATGAAATTTATTAACACAGAGCAAACTTTAACAATTTGTGAAAACGATATAGAAATTGCGGATAAAGCACTATTGTCAGTTATTCAATATAATAAAGGTGAACTCAGCAGAGATGATTTTTTATTAAACCTTAATGTTGCACTTGATAGCTTTAACAAACACTCTGAGATGTTTGAAGAACCAATCAGAAAAACAGTATCGTTTATACTAATGACGTTAATTCCACTTGTTATAATCATATCTTTTATTAATATTCTTTTTATAAGTTATCTTTCTCGCACAATATCCAGCTCTATTCGAAATCTAACTGTACTTTTATCAAGTAAGCCCGAAAGCAATATTAATCTAGACGATGAACTTGATATAAAAACGTCGGGTGAATTAAAAGCACTCGTTATCGCGGCCAGGCAGCGGGTCAAAAATGATCTTTTAAATATTGAAAACAGTATTGAACTCAAAGAGATTATAAATAGCCAAACAGCTTCCCTGCAGCAAGCAAATGACGAACTTGCACAGTTTGCTTATCGAGCTTCTCATGACCTGAAATCACCGCTGTCAGGGGCTAAATCCTTAGCGAATTTTGTTATCGAAGATATAAAAGCGGGAGACACAGAGGAGGCAAGCCGAAATGCACTGGTTATTTATCAACAAATGGAAAAGTTAGAAACACTTGTTGTTGATATTTTATTGTTAGCCAAAGCTGAAATTGGTAATGAGGATAGAGATGTAATTGACTTTAATCAGTTAATTATTGATATGAAAGAACGACTGTCTTGGCTCATGAAAGATAATCCTTGTACGCTCGAAACAACAATTAATCTATCAGTACCTATAAGGTCTGAAAAAGCACGTTTTGCACAAATCATTGAAAATTTAATATCAAACGGGTTGAAGTATTACGACAGAAATAAAGACTCGCCTTATGTCCGCTGTGATATTTTCAATGAGCAAGAGACGTTTTTTATTACTGTTACAGATAACGGAATGGGAATACCACAAAAGCATCAAAGTGAAGTGTTTGATATGTTCAAGCGATTCCATGCACAGACGAGCACAGGCTCTGGTTTAGGGATGGCGTTGGTTAAAAAACATATTGAGTACTTAAGCGGAGAAATATCACTGCAAAGCTCTGATGAAGGTACAGCGTTTAAAATAATAATACCAATGGATAAGCTAACATGACAAAAATTAAACCCCCTATATTAATTGTCGATGACAATGAAGTTGACCGGTATATTCTTAAAAGATTAATTAAAGAGGCTGAATTAGATCTTACAATTTTTGAAAAAAAAGATGGCCAGGAAGCATTAGAATTTCTCGAGAATTATGAAGCTAACAGAAAAGAGTACCCTGATGGATTTCCTCCAATACTCATATTTTTGGACATCAATATGCCAAGAGTCAATGGTATTCAGTTTTTAGAAGCGTTTTCTAAACTGAGGAAGATGATAGAAATCAGCTCTTGTGTGGTTATGATGTTTAGCTCATCAGAAAGAGAAGAAGAAAAAAAGATTATAATGTCACACGATTTTGTTAAAGGTTACCTTGTAAAAGGAAGTTTTCAGGCAGCAGAGTTAAAAGAAAAAGTATTGGCTGTCATCGGTCAGCATTTGGAAAAACACAGCTGATTTGCATGTGTTTTAGGTTTTAACCCGCTAGGCGGTGCAAATTGGAGAACCTTTAGTTTGAGTATGTGGCACAAACCAAAGGTTTTAGCTTAATTTTATACAGGTGTTTGATTTAAGCTTCAATTTTACAAAGGCTCAAAATAACCTATTTATTAAAGGCTTATTTTTTTACAATAGTCATCGAGCAGCAAATTAATTTCGTTTACAGGCATAGGCTTTGAAAAGAGAAAACCTTGTAAGTAGTCTATATTTAATTTTTTACATAGCTGATGCTGGGTTTCAGTTTCGATTCCTTCAGCTACCACAGAAAAATCTAGTTTTTTCAGCATTAAAGATAAGCTCTCGATTATTTTTAATCGCTTATTATTTTCTCCACTTAACGATTGCATGCTTTTGTCTAATTTTACTATATCAATAGGGTAGGAAATAAGGTGAGATATGGATGAGTAACCCATACCAAAATCGTCCAAAGCAATTCTAAACCCTTTGTTAGACAAATAGGTTAATATCTCAATCACTTCTTTACTGTTTTCCATAAAAGCTGTTTCTGTTATTTCTAGAATAATACTACTGGTTTTTAAATTGTATTTTTCGACTGTCTCTAATAGATACGTTTGTAAAACTTCTCTTTGCAACTGTATCGGTGAAATATTAATAGATAGAGTTAACGGCGTTTGGTAGTCTTTCTGCCACAAAGATAACTGCTTTAAAGCGCTCGCAATTATCCATTTTCCAAGGGGGGCTATTAATCGGCACTCTTCAGCAATAGGAATAAACTCATCGGGGGTATAATTAACGGTTGTATCTGGCCAACGGATCAGGGCTTCGACACCTGTCATTATTTGTGTTTTTGAACAGTAAACAGGTTGATAAAATAGCCTAAAGTTTTTTTCCTCTATGTGCTCTTTTATACTATTTTGAATATCTACCCGACGACTAAACTCATATTGATATTGCTCTTTGTAAAAGCTTATTCTACTTTTACCACTTTGCTTTGAGCGATACATTGCAATGTCAGCGCATTTTAGCAGTTCATGCGATTCAGTCGCATCATTTGGGTATAAGGCACTTCCTATACTAACACTGCAATTTAAAGTTCTGCCTTCATGCAAAAAGGGTTTAGAAACTTCAGCTAATATTCTATTTGCTATCATACCTATTTGATTAATGTTGCAAATCCCACCTATTATAACTGCAAATTCATCGCCTCCTAACCGTGCAAATCCTTCATTTTGCCTCAGGCAACTATGAATTCTTTCTACTGTTTGTATTAAAATTTCGTCGCCGACACTATGGCCAAGCGTATCATTAATATTTTTGAAGTTATCTAAATCTAAAGCAAGTAACGCCACGCAGTTTTTAGCACGTTTATTGTTAGCTATCATTACTTTTAGTATTTCTTCAAAATGATATCGATTAGACAAACCAGTAAGCTGATCCCGTTCTGCCATATGCTTTACAGCAAGATAACTGTTGTGAATACGTTGTTCTGCTTCGAAGCGTTTTTTGGCATATATAAGCGCTTTATTTAAACTATCCCTCGTTATATCACCTTTTGGTAAAAAGTCTTGAGCGCCGGCTTCTATACACTCAATAGCCAAAGCTGAATTTTCTGAGGAGCTAATCATGATAATTGCGGTGTTACCGAGTTTAGGCTTTGCACGCATTTCAATTAGCATTTCAATGCCATCTTCTTTAGGCATATTATAATCGAGTAGTATTATATCAAAGTGCTTGTTTTCAATGGCTTTCAAGCCCTCGGATACGCACGTTACCTCGGTAATGTCATGATGATGAGATCCATCAGAAATAAGCATTTTTTTAATTAATTTGCGATCAACTAAGTCATCATCAACAATTAAAATATTCATAAGTTCCTTCTAAGAGCAGCATCTACATGATGCTCGTTTATAATTGATAATTTCATAGTTAAACTTTGGGCCAAAAAATAGTGAATGTACTGCCAAGTTTCCCATCGGAGGCTACTTCAATTTTGCCTCCATAATTAATAATGAGCTTATTGGCAATACAGAGTCCAATGCCGCTCCCTTCAACATCATCTCGAGATTGCAATGTCTGAAATAACTTAAATATGAGTGAAAAATACTTAGGGTCAATTCCAGGGCCATTATCTTTTATTTCAATAATGTAATATTGATTAGAGGGGATAAGTGAAATGTCGATAACCGGGTGCTCTTTATTGTTATGTTTTATTGCATTACTAATAAGATTTTGAAAAACAGTTTTAAAAGGGAGCAGCGGTATATCGAGCACTTCGTTCTTGGCGTGTATGTAAACAGTGACAGTTTGTGGAACTTCCAAAATTTGTTCTACATTTTGGTAAATACTTTCTAAAGATATGTTTGCACGAGTTGAATCACAGCCATTTATTCTCGAGTAGCTTAGTAAATCTTCTAGTAGTACTTGCATTCTATTAGCTCGGCTGAGCACAAGCTGAAAGTTTTCTAGGTGCTCCTGAGGGAGTAAATCTTTGCAATCATCATAAACCCACTCTAATAAACGTTTTATAGCATTTAATGGTGACTTTAGATCGTGTGAAGCAATACTGGTAAATTCATCAAGTTCATCGCTCATTTTTTGTAATTTTTTGATTAGGCGATCTTTTTCAGTTTCGTCTTCTTTTAGCTCGCTAATTGTTGAGTGAAACTTAGAGCTGTTTATTTTATCTAATGAATTTTTACGTTGGACTAACTGATTAACAAAGTTTTTTTGTAAACTATTTAAGATTAATTGTTCTTTTTCGGTAAGTAGTGAATCACTTGCTCGCTCGAATACCAACCATCCAAACTTAAGGTTTGAGGGCAAAATAATAGGTGATACCACTCTAAATATTTTAGGATCATGCTCGATAATCGATTCATTAAAAACGTCATCAGATAGTTGCTCTTTAGCTACTGTTATTTTTAGACCTGATTTATATAGCTCGACAGCACGTTGAGGCAGGTTAGCAACAATAGAGATTGAGCTTGCATCAAAAATGTTTAAAATTAGCTCAGCAAAGCTTTTTAAGCTTGTTTGAATGTCATTATCAAGAGAAGTCGTTAATTGCTGCTCATCTATTAATGATACACCTTCTAAATAACTCTCTACATTGGGCATTCAAACTCCTACAACAGTATTAAATAAATATGCCTCATTAAAATGAGATGCAACAAATGATTAACTTATTGTAGTTGATTATTTTGAATGTGTTGAATTATTCACTTTATAAATTAACGCCAAATTAAAGCCTTACCTTATTATAGTCAGTAGCTTATGAATCTATTTTAAATAAGGTCAAACTAAGTCTGATCGTGAAGTTTATAACTGAATAAATAAGTATTATGTAGAGTAGTGTTCTTACTAAAGAGCAACATGCCCTAGTAAAAACAGCATATTTAATCGCTCATTTGTACAATTGTTTGCGCTACGCTAAATAAGGTTTTATGTGTATCCATTGCTTGTTTTTGTAGCTGTTTATGGGCTTGCTCTTCAGTGAGTTTTAACTGTTCAATAAGTATATATTTGGCTTGGTGAATTACCTTTTGCTCACTAATTACTTTTTTAGCGTCAAGTAACGCTTGGTTTATTTGTTTAATATGTTGGCTTTGCTCGATAATTAAATCGTACATACTTTTATTACTATTGAGCTTATCGGCCGCTATGTTTTGGCTTACTTCTGGCTCTGGTTGCTTAACGGCTAATTGGCCAAAAGTAGGGGCTATTTGTTGCTCTACCATATTGTTAAGTACCTGCTTATTTGTATTTAAGCTACGTTGAGCACAGGCTATTTGCATTGCTGCGGTATCAATTAACTGATCTGCTATATTTTGTTCAATTTTGTGCATTATATCTATGCGCGTAGTGGTTACTTCATACCATACTTCGCTCAGTTGTGAGAGCGGTTGAGCGTTCTCGTCATCGAGCTTTTGCAGTAAACTTCTAAGTTGCTCTACCTGATTATTAACCTGATGCGTTGTTAGTGTGCCAAAACATTTTAAAAGGTGCGCATCGGCGTACTCATTAAAAAAGTCAAAGCTGTGGTTTTGTTCTTGTACAAAATGCGCGAGTTGTTGTTTTTGCTCTGTGGTAAATTTACTCGCTGCAAATGCTTGTGCACCACAGGCACGCTCTTGTCCTGCGTATTCTTTACCTTGCATAAAGTTAAAAAAGGCAACTAATAAGCGCGTTATTTTGGGATCGCTTGCGCCATCTGCTGCCTCTAAAATAATATTGAGTAAACTAGCAATTAACTGAGTGAATGACTGCGTAGCATGTACCGCACTAATGTTTTGTTGTGCTATTTGCTTGCGCAATACCGGTAATGCATCGAGTGCTTGTAAGCTGTAGGTAATTAAATTAAATAACCGAGTATGGCCAGTATCGGCGTTGTCGTTTATAAATGTTTGTTTAAGAGAATCATAAAATGCAGTTTGTGCGCTGTCGCTTAAAGGGATTTGTTCTTGTAATTGGGTTTTAAATCGCTCTCGATTTGAGGCCAAAAATATATTACTCATTGCGCGTTCTTTTTGTAACTGATGTACAAAATCGCCTAATTTAGTAAGCGAGGCACAACTATTTTGTAATTGCTTTAGCGCGTGTATTTCTTGATATTTAGCCGCTAATAAAAACTGTTTTGTGAGAGGATTGCTTGTCGCCATAGGTATTATTCCACACTTTTTTGTTTTTAAAGTGCAACCACTGTTCCAATCATTAATAAGTTTCATCATTGAATTTAAAATCAAGCTAATACAATTGCTTAAAGTGTTGTTTTTGTTTGTCACTGTGTTTCTATAATTTAAATTACCATTACTTTTAACTTATTTGGTGCATTTAAACATGTTATTGCACACAACTTGAACCCAAATTAAAAACAAAAAAGCGCCTACTCCTGGGGAGGTAGTAAGCGCGAAAAGTGCATTATTCATTTTGTATCATGCGTTAACATTTACACTGTTTAATAACTCAGGGCTAATTGCCATTTTATGATTTATTACTTCGCCAATCATAATTAGGGTAGGGCCTTGAAGGTTGTGTTTAGCATGCTCATTTACTATTTTCTCAAGCGTACTGGTAATTACTTTTTGCTTAGTGGTAGTGGCATTCTCTATTAGTGCAATGGGTGTATTACTTGGCCAGCCCACTGATTGCAAACCGCAGCTTAGCGTTTGTAAGCGCGAAAGTCCCATATAAACCACTAAAGTGGGGTTGTTGTTTGCAGGCATAAACGCGTAATTTTGCCAATGAGGTTGCTTGTTAAGATCGGCAAACTGCGCCGTTAAAAATGTAACACTACGCGCTACATCGCGTGCAGTGAGCGGAATACCCGTATAAGCAGAAGTAGCACAAGCCGTTGTAACACCCGGAATAATAGCAAAATTAATATTATGCTTGGTAAGTGCATCGGCTTCTTCGTTAATACGTGCAAATATACTCGGATCACCGCCTTTTAAACGCACTACGTTTAAGCCTTGTTGCGCGTATTTAACCAGTAGTTCGCAAATGTTAGCTTGGGTCATCGAATGCTTACCAGCACGTTTACCTACAAATACACGCTGCGCTTTTTTAGGAAGCGTTTTTAATAAATCATCGCTTACTAACCAATCGTATAAAACAACATCGGCGGTATTAATTAAACGCTGCGCTTTTACCGTAATTAGCTCTGCGTCTCCTGGGCCCGCACCAATTATATAAACGTTGCCGCTTTTAGCACTGCGATCATTTGAGCTTGTTAGCTTAGTAACAAGCTTATTTAGCCACACGTTTTCAATACCCGAAAAATAAGACAGTACACTCATAATATTCCCCTAAGCCACAGCTGTTGTAACTTTTGGTTCAGAGCTTATAAATACACTGCCGTCTTCAATTTTTGCATTAAAAACCGGTAAGTGTATTGCTTCTGCTTCTAAACATTCGCCTGTTTCTAGGCAAAAGTGTTGCTTATATAAAGGCGATGCGACAACTAATTTATTGTCGGTTGAGCCAATAATGCCACGCGATAATACATTGGCTTTGCCAATCGGGTCGTAGTTGCTAATGGCAAACACAGCCATTGGATTTTGTGGAATGTAAAAAATAGCCACTTGCTGATTATTAACTAATGCGCATACGCCGCTATTAGCTACTAGGTTGTCGATTGTTCCAATATTATGCCAAGACATCAGCTTGCTCCTCTTCAACTTCCATTACTGGAATACGGTTTTGTGTATTACGTTGCTCACGCTTTTCGGCTTCTGTAGCAGGGCGGATTTGGTTACGCTCTTGCACAAACAAAATGTTGTCGTCGGTTTCGGGGCTATTAATAAACTGGCGGAATCGTTTGGCTGCATCTGGGCTTTCAATCGCTTTTTTCCACTCACAGGCATAGGTTTGTGTAATTAATTCCATTTGCGCTTCTAGCTCGTCGCAAATGCCTAAGCTGTCGTCAATGACTACGCTTTTAAGGTAGTCTAAACCGCCTTCAAGATTTTCCATCCATACCGACGTACGTTGTAATTTGTCAGCTGTTTTTATGTAAAACATAATCACGCGGTCAATGTATTTGATCAGTGTTGGCGTGTCTAAATCGGTCGCAAATAAATCAGCATGGCGAGGGCGCATACCGCCATTACCACACACGTATAAGTTCCAGCCGTTTTCGGTAGCTATAATGCCAATATCTTTACTTTGTGCTTCGGCGCATTCGCGGGTACAACCCGATACCGCCATTTTAAATTTATGCGGCGCACGTAACCCTTTGTAGCGGTTTTCTATTTCTATTGCGTGTCCAACGCTGTCTTGCACACCATAACGACACCACGTACTACCCACACACGATTTAACGGTTCTAAGAGACTTACCATAGGCATGACCGGTCTCAAATCCGGCTTCTATAAGTCGCTCCCAAATAACAGGAAGCTCTTCTAAGCGCGCACCAAACAAATCAATACGTTGACCGCCAGTGACTTTGCAGTACAGGTTAAAGTCTTTTGCTACTTGTCCAATTACAATGAGTTTGTCGGGTGTTATTTCGCCACCAGCAATACGTGGTACTACAGAGTACGAACCATCTTTTTGCATGTTTGCTAGGTACGTATCGTTAGTATCTTGCAAGCCAACATGAGCGGGCTCTAAAATGAAGTCGTTCCATGTTGAGGCTAAAATAGAGCCAATGGCAGGTTTACATATTTCACAGCCATGACCGCTGCCGTGTTTAGCTAGTAAGCCATCAAAGCTTTTAATGCTTTCTACTTTTACCATGTGCAGTAGTTCTTGGCGTGAATACGCAAAGTGCTCACATACATGGTTGTTAACTTCAACACCGCGGCTTGCTAATTCGTTATCAACAACAGATTTCAATAACGCAGCACAACCACCACAGCCGCTTGCTGCTTTAGTGCATGATTTCACCGATGCTAAATCGCATGAGCCGCCATCAATCGCACCTACAATGTCGCCTTTACTCACATTGTGACACGAACAAATAGTGGCTGTGTCGGGTAGGGCACTGCCCGATAACGACGGCGCGCCGCCGCTATCTGGTAAAATTAAACACTCAGGGTTTTCTGGTAAGTCCATGTCGTTAAGCATGTACTGTAATAAAGTATCGTAGTCGCTGGTATCGCCAACAAGTACAGCGCCCAGTAATTTGTCGCCTTTTTCACTTAGTATGATTTTTTTATAACAGCCGCGAATAGCGTCTTGGTATATAAGTTCTTTACAGTCTGGCGTTTTTGCATGAGCGTCGCCAATTGAGCCTACTTCTACGCCTAACAACTTAAGTTTAGTGCTCATGTCGGCACCTAAAAACTCAAGCTCGCCACCACTTAATTGGCTCGCTGCAACGCGCGCCATGTTGTAACCCGGTGCTACTAAGCCAAATAGTTTTTTGTCCCACAGGGCACATTCACCAATGGCTAAAATATCAGGATCTGACGTTTGGCATTGGTTATTAATAATAATACCGCCGCGCTCACCGAGTTCTAAATCAGCAATTTTGCCTAGTTGGTCGTACGGGCGAATACCGGCAGAGAACAAAATCAGATCTGTTTCTAAAAATGATTCGTCCGAAAAATTTAATCTAAAGCGACTGGTTTCGCCTTTTACTATTTCGCTGGTTGCTTTTGATATGTGTACTGTTACGCCAAGTTTTTCTATTTTATTTTTTAGTAGCGTACCGCCTTGTCCATCAAGTTGAACAGCCATAAGTTGTGGTGCAAATTCAACTACGTGGGTATCAAGCCCTAGTTGCTTGATGGCATTTGCGGCTTCAAGCCCCAACAAACCTCCGCCAATAACAACACCGCTTTTACTTACAGCGGCACTGGCTTTTATTTGTTCTAAATCTTCTAATGTGCGATACACCAAACAATGGGGTTGGTCGTTACCTTTTATAGGCGGCACAAACGGAAACGAACCTGTAGCGAGTATAAGTTTGTCGTATGGGTATTGCTCACCGGTTAATGTGGTCACTATTTTTGCTGATCTATCAATGCCTTCAACCCACTGGCTGGTATGCACATTAATATTAAGCTGTTTGTAGTTGTCGTGAGTTGTTAGTGCTAAATCGGCGGCGGTTTTGCCATCAAATACACTTGATAAGTACACGCGATCGTATGCAAGATTTGCTTCTCCGCAAAGTACAGTAATGTCTGCGTTGGCATCGCTTTGGCGCATTTGCTCAACAAAGTGGTGTCCGACCATACCATTACCAATAATGAGTATTTTTTGCGAGGTTTGCATAGGGCATTCCTTAAAGTGACGGTTTAAATACAATTAACAAAAAAG
This sequence comes from Pseudoalteromonas sp. NZS71, assembly GCF_015864715.1. NCBI lineage: Bacteria > Pseudomonadati > Pseudomonadota > Gammaproteobacteria > Alteromonadales > Pseudoalteromonadaceae > Pseudoalteromonas > Pseudoalteromonas sp. NZS71. Next base: position 75,568 of record NZ_JADYWS010000022.1, read on the forward strand.
CCCGCCACAAATACGCAATATGCATAACTGTGTGCGGGCTTCTTTGCCGATGGTTGCTAATAGCTATTGTGCTCACAACCTAAATTTTTGCCGTAAGTAAAACGGGCTTGTTAATAGAATGTTTGCAAAAATACAGCCAATTTTTTAAGTTATTGTTTAAATAGTATTTAATGTATTTTTAGAGTGAGAATAAAACCTATTTTGTTATATGTTGGTGCGCGCATGGCACTAAGAGGGTGCAAGTATTGTCATTGTTTTGTGCATTATCAGTCAATAAAACACCCATTATCATTCATTGTGTATTGAGTTAAATTTACCCCATGAAATACGCACACGAATTACGAGCAAAATGACTAACACAAACTCAATAGATGCTTCACCTTTTCACGAAGGCGAGCTGGCAATACAAGACAAACTCGGTAAACGAGAAATAATGGCAACATTTGGCAAACGTGCCGTGCGCTCATTTATGCCAAAGCAGCATCAAGCCTTTTTTGAGCAGTTACCATTTGTGGTTGCAGGCAGTGTTGATGAAAACGCCGATGTGTGGGTATCTATTGTTTCAGGGCCGTCAGGCTTTTTAAGCTCACCCACACCCACGTCGTTATTAATGAGGCACGCGGTTGATAAAAACGACCCTCTACATAACACATTAAAGATTGCCGGCTCGCCAATTGGTTTGTTAGGCATTGAGCTAAGTACGCGTAGGCGTAACCGTTTAAATGTGCGCGTAGGTGAGGTAATTAGTGATAATCAGGTGAGTTTTAGTGTTGATCAATCCTTTGGAAATTGCCCGCAGTATATTCAAACGCGAGACTTAACGTTTAATAGAGATCCTCTACTTAAAAGTAATGCGGTACAAAAAGTTGAATTTAATACACTTGATAACGCAGCCAGTACGTTAATTGACACCACCGATACGTTTTTTGTTTCAAGCTTTATAACCGCTAAAAACAATCCAAAAATTGAAGGTGTTGATGTTTCTCACCGTGGTGGATTGCCGGGTTTTGTAAAGCGAGAAGGTAACACATTAACGATTCCTGATTACGCAGGTAATAATTTTTTTAATACCTTGGGTAACTTTTTATTAAACCCAAAAGCAGGTTTGTTATTTCCTGATTTTGACACGGGTAATGTATTAATGCTTACCGGCAGCGTTGAAATTTTATGGGACGGGCACCCAGAACTTGAAGGCTTTATTGGCGCAGACCGAGGCTGGAAATTTACCCTCACTAAAGGAATGTGGCTTAAAAATTTACTCCCGTTTAGTGCTAAATTTGATGCTTATTCCCCTAACACTAAAATGACGGGCACGTGGCTTGAGGCTGATAAAAACAAACAAGCCGAAAAACTAAAACATACTTGGCAGCCTTTTAAAGTAACTAAAATAATTAAAGAAAGTAATGTAATTACCTCCTTTTATTTAGAAGGGCATAACAATATAACCTTGTTACCGTTTAAAGCAGGGCAGCATTTAACCGTACAAATACCAAGTAAAAGTAGTAGTAATAACAGTAACAGCAAACCTGTTATTAGAACCTACACCGTTTCATCAAGCCCTCATGAACTCTTTTATCGGTTATCTATTAAAAAAGAGCTCAGTGGCGAGGTGTCTAACTACTTTCATAATAACGTAAATGTAGGCGACGTTATTTTAGCTAAATACCCACAAGGGCAGTTTTTTATTGACCCAACTAGTACCAAACCAGCGGTACTAATTGGTGGCGGAATAGGTATTACACCTATGATCTCAATGGCTAAACATATTGCACACGAAGGGTTAAGAACCCGCTATACACGCCCTTTGCATATTTTTCACAGTGCTAAAAATAAACAGCAGCGTGCGTTTTATAACGAGCTAAAAACACTTGCAGATACGAGTGTCGGGGCAATTGATTACTACTCACTTTTATCGCAGCCTGAGCTTGATGAAAAGCAAGGCAATGGCTCTAATTTAAAAGATGAGAGCTTTAACTTAAAAGACGAAAGCTTTGATTTAAAAGGGCGCATAAATGCGGATGTGTTTAGGTATTATTTACCACTTGATGATTACGAGTTCTTTTTATGCGGACCTGCTGCGTTTATGCAACACGTATATAACGAGCTGTTATTGCTCGGTGTGCAGGATAAAAATATATTTGCTGAAGCATTTGGACCCTCCAGTATTAAGCGCAAAGTGCTTAACACAAGCGAAGCGCCTAATAAAAGCAAAGAGATTAGCACTGAGGAAGCCGACAACACTGTAATTAAATTCAGTAAATCGGGCTTTGAACAACGCTGGAATAAAGGCGATAACACTATACTTAATGTAGCCGAATCCCATGGTTTAGAACCTGAATTTGGCTGTCGAAACGGTAGCTGCGGCAGTTGCGCCGTAAGAATAAATGCAGGCGCTGTGGTTTATCGCAATAACGTAAGTTACCCAGCAGAAACAGGCCAGGCGCTTATTTGCTGCGCCGTACCTGCTAAAGGCATTGAGGAGCTTGATTTAGAGCTGTAGTTTTTTTCAAAATATAAATCTTCAGCTTTTATCATTGTAGGGCAATAAAGGCTCACTATTGATACAAAATAAACGTGTGATTGCAGTACATTCTTGCCTCTAACGAATACTATAACTTCTTAACTTTTTCGGGGTATCAACAATGATTACACCATGTAGTCTATGGTTTTTCTGTTTGTGTGTAATGTATGCATTACCAGTGTATTTAGCTTCTAATTTCGGATTTTCTAGCAAGGTTTGCACGTATTCATCTAGGCTCCTTATTTGCCTATCTGCAGAGTTTTTAGCAGTAAAATAGTTCGATAGTTTAGTTGTGTACTCTTTATGTATTTCGTAAAGATTTTCATTCCGCGCTAGAACAAGATATGTTCTTAGTTTAGATGACACATCATTAAACACTGATTCTGAAACAGGTAAAGTAATTGCTTGATTTAGTTTGGTATCAAGTTTAAATTCATTTTTATCGCAGTTCACAACTAACTGATTAAATGTATAAGAAATAATTTTGAGGAAGTTACTATCAGATATACCTAAATCCTTGTATATCAGGTAAATAACCAACATCCTTAATTTCCAGTATATTCCGCTTACTTCTTCTGTAGTGTATATTTCTGGTTGACCATGAGCAGCTCTATCTCTAACGTCCTTAATAACTTTCAGATCCTTTGTTGAAATAAATATCTCTGTAACGTACTTACCCACGTGATTCAGGTACTTTTTAACTTTTTGTATATAAGTTGTAGCAGAGCTATTAGGTAAGAGTTTTTTAAGTACTTCAACGTTACTCAAATCAGCCAAGATATCTTTTGAAAAAGTTTTGACTAGCTCTGAATCCTCAGAGATCAAGCCTGTAAGTCTATTCGTTAGTTCTGTGTACTCATCTTCATCAAGCTTGGTATCAAGATTGAGTTGATGTAACTTGTGGCTGCAATACTTTTCGAGAATGGAAGCATAGAGCATGGTTTCATACTCTAGAACTCCATTGAAATTGTATAAAGGGACTGTTCGTGACCAAATGTCCTCAAATTCAAACGTGTTTTTTTCAAAATATGACTCACAAATTTTTACGAAATTTTCTCTTAATTGTGCTGCTAGCATGAAGCCGTTTGGGTATGATAGGTCGTGTTCGGATGTATCTTTAACTGACGGAGTGTATAGAGTTCCTGTATTTTCACCATCAGAAACTTCGATTTTAGATACTTTGATTGGAAACCCTGTAATCCAAGTAAAAAGATTTTTAGACTTATACAAATACTTTTCTATTTCACTAAAAGTAATGGTGTTTTCAAATTCAAAAACTAGAGTCATGGAGCTTGTGAACTGAAAGCCATCTTTGGTTGATGTATCAGAAAGTTGATAGTTTTGATGCAATCCAACCTTGATGGTTTGATCACTATTTAATATTGTTGCTTCCATTGGCTCTATAGTGATATTTCCACTCAAGTCACCATTTTGTTCTAGATTTTTTGAAATTTCGTTGTTGAAATACGCAGCTAGTTCAGGGAATGTGAAGTATACTTTTTTTAGGTTAGTTGCTTTTGCTTTACCTGAATATATATATCGAAATAGCTTAGATGATTGCCCGCCAGAATTAATAGCACCTGACAACAGGTACCTTGGAGTTCGTTGCTCAGTATAATCCTCTACCTGAATTTCATCTTCTTTATATTCATAAAAATGATTGCTAACATGAGTTAATAAAGGCATTTTGCCGTAGTTAAGCTTAAGTTTGAAGTATTCACCTTCGGTATTTCGAACGTTTAATTCTAAATCTTTAGTTAGTAGTAAATCCAAAATTCATCCCGTATCCAACAATATACATAAGTATCTTACCGAACTTTTTCTCTTTAGCTATCCATTTCCGAGAGTTATAGTGGTAAGCAATCGCATTTGGCTGCGCATAATAAGTTGTAATAAGTAATTTTGCTTTGTTAGCTCAGTAACGCACAAAAAAGAGGCTTAATAGCCTCTTATAAAACAGTATTAAAAACTTAAAACTAAGCGAGTAAACCCGCTTTTGTTTCAGGCATTGCTATATAGCCATCAAGTTTACGAACGTTGCTTAACCATCTTAGAATATTTGGGTATTCACTAAGTGATACGCCGCCCTCTGGTGCGTGCGCTATGTAAGAAAAGTTGGCAATGTCGGCAATAGTTGGTTGAGTGCCTACTAAGTACTCGCGATTTTGTAAGTATGCATCCATTGTTTTAAATAATGTATGGGCAATATTTATCGCGTTTTGATGATCAAGCTCTGCGCCAAATACAGTGACTAAACGAGCTGCACACGGACCTGAAGCCACAAGCCCTGCAGCAACGCTCAACCAGCGCTGAATGTGCGCTTGAACAGTTACATCTTCAGGGTACCAGGTTCTGTTAGCATCAAATTTTTGTGCCAAATACAGCAAAATAGCGTTTGAATCGTTAATAATGTCATCGTTATGTTTAAGTACCGGGACTTGCCCAAAAATATTCATTTTTAGAAAGTCAGCTTGCTTTTGTGCGCCGTTTTGCAGTGCCACATCAACCATATTTACATCAAGCTTTAAAAGCGATGCAAATAACTCTGCACGATGTGAATGACCAGATAAAGTAAAACGGTATAGCGTTAGGTTGCTCATGGGTTGTCCTGTTTTTTAATTTTGAATAGTGATTTTTAATAACGCTATTCTTTCACTATTATCAGTATTGAAAAACCGAGCTAGTAAGGAATAAATGTCAATGCTATATTGACAATCATGGATACTATTATTGGCATTAAAACAATCATAGCGGTTGTTGAAACAGGCTCTTTTACAGCCGCAGGCGATAGACTAGGGCTTTCAAAGGCACTGGTTAGTAAATACGTGGGCATTGTAGAGCAAGACTTAGGGGTTAGATTATTTAACCGCTCCACGCGCAGAATTTCGATTACCGAGGCGGGGCAAAGTTATTACGCAAGCGTAGTGCCTGTAATTGAAAGCTACAGCGAAATGCTCGATAACTTATCGGGTCAAACAGCGCTTGCTAGCGGCAAGCTTAGGGTGAGTGCGCCGGTGTCGTTTGGCGAATCAAATCTTGCGCCGTTAATGCCTGAGTTACTGAGCCGCTACCCTGATTTAAGTATTGATTTAGTGCTTTCAGACAAAACAATTGATTTGCTAGAAGAGGGGGTTGATTTAGCAATAAGAATTGGCAGTGTGTCTGACTCTAATTTAATTGCACGGCAAATTACCAGTTACCCTTTAATTTTATGTGCATCAGCCGAATACATTCAGCGTTTTGGCGCACCAATGAGTGTTGATGAGCTTGAGCAACACGCTACGGTGATTGATAGCAACTTTAAAATAGGTCGCCATTGGCCTCTAGTTTCACCAAGTGGTGAGGCATTAACGGCAAGCGTAAACTCGCGTGTTTCGGTTAATAATCCACAAGCTGTAAAAGAGGTGGTTGTAGCGGGTGGCGGTATTGGCTTAATCCCTGAAATAGTGGTGAGAGACGATATTGCATCGGGTAAGCTTGTACAGGTTATGCGGGACTATAAAACCTTTGAGTTTGGCTTATTTGCTATTTATCCGCATAGAAAGTTTGTGGCTCAAAAGGTTACGTCGTTTGTTCAGTTTTTATTTGAAAAGTTTGAAGCTAAGCCAAAAACAAAAAAGCCTAAAATCAGTTAAGTGATTTTAGGCCTTTTAAAGTAGGTCATTAAAATATCATTTAAAACAGGTGCTTACTTTAAAGTGGTGCTTACTTAAAACAACCACTTACTTTAATATAATAACTGGCACATCGTTGTTTTCGAGCATTTTAATGGTATTACTGCCCACAAAAAACTGCCTTAACTTAGAATGCCCAAAAGCCCCCATAACAATCAAATCAATGTTATTTTGTTCTTTGTATTGCATTAACGAGTCAAAAATATTGCCCTCTAAAAAGCTTGCAGACACTTCAAAACCCATACTACTGAGTTTAAATTGAGCGTTAAGAAACTTCTCTTCTAAGTTCTTCTCATTATTATTAATACTCACTAAATGACAATGAAGCCCATGTAATAAACCACCATCAATAACTTGTTGCAGTGCTTTGTCGGCTGTTTCGCGACCATCGTACGCAATCATAAATGATTCAGGCTGCTTAAACTTTCTAGAAATAAGCAATATTGGTTGCGAGGCGCTACGCACGAGCGTTTCGATGTGTGAACCAAGTGCATTTAAATCAACACGATGATCAACACCATTTCGACCAATAACGATTAAGCGAGTATCATCTTTAAAATCAATAATAGCGTCGATTACATCACCGTGACGTTTAATTAATTCATAGTTTTGAATATGAGCAATTTTTGCTTGTACAGCAACCGAGTCGAGTAATTTATCTGCTAGTTTTAAAGAAACTTTACTACGATGTTCATCGAGTTTTGTCATTTCTTCAAGCAAAGCCGATTGGGCACCTAAACCAATCGTACCGGTGTAGTTACCTACATTAGTTTGTTGTATTTTTTCAAGCATATGTATAAAGCTAATTGATTTATCTAACTTTTTTGAAGCCCAAATAGCAGCTTCGGTTACAGCGTGTGTAATGACAGAGCCATCGATACAGGTAATTATTTTTTTCATTACATTCTCCTTAATGACCGCCAAGTAGTTTATCGACTTCTTTAGGGTCGTTATGTACGCCAAACTTATCAACAACTGTTTCGGTTGCGCTATTCATACCAACAATATTAACTGTTGCACCTTCGCGTCTAAATTTAATAACCACCTTATCGAGTGACGATACACCGGTTATATCCCAAAAATGTGCATGGGTTAAATCTATAACAACATTTGTTACCGCACTTTTAAAATCGAACGACGCTATAAACTGCTCTGCTGAGGCAAAAAATACCTGACCTACAACTTCATAAGTTACTAGGTTTTTAGTTTCATCGTGCTTAGTTGTAACAACCATAAAGCGACCAATTTTGTTCGCAAAAAACAACGTAGCTAACAACACGCCAACTAAAACGCCAATGGCTAGGTTATGCGTCGCAACAACCACAATAACGGTGGAAATCATCACTACGTTTGACGAAAGCGGGTTCTTTTTTAAATCTTTAACTGATGCCCACGAAAACGTACCAATCGATACCATAATCATTACTGCAACTAATGCCGCCATAGGAATTAAACGCAGCCACTCATCTAAAAACACCACCATGATGATTAAAAATAAACCAGCAATAAAGGTTGAAAGTCGTCCACGACCGCCCGATTTAACGTTAATAATTGATTGCCCAATCATGGCGCAACCCGCCATACCACCAAATAAACCTGCGCCAATATTTGCAATACCTTGACCTTTACACTCTTTATTGCGATCGCTCGTTGTATCGGTTAAGTCATCAACAATAGTGGCGGTCATCATCGATTCAAGTAAGCCCACAACAGCAAGACCAATCGAATACGGTAATACAATTTGCAGCGTTTCGAGTGTTAGCGGTACATCAGGCCATAAAAATATAGGTAGGGTGTCTGGCAGTTCGCCCATGTCGCCAACGGTTCTTATATCAAGCCCTAAAAACAGTGCAAGTAAGGTAATAACAACAATACACACTAAAGGGGAGGGAAGGATTTTGCCAATTGTTGGAATATACGGAAATAAGTAAATAATACCCAAACCCGCTGCAGTCATCGCATAAACATGCCAAGTAACATTAGTCAGCTCAGGTAACTGCGCCATAAATATTAAAATCGCCAGTGCGTTTACAAACCCTGTTACAACAGAGCGCGATACAAACCGCATTAACTCACCGAGCTTTAAAAAGCCTGCAAATATTTGTAGTACACCGGTGAGTAAGGTAGCAACCAGTAAGTATTCCAGACCATGATCTTTAACCAGCGTCACCATTAACAGTGCCATTGCACCGGTAGCAGCCGATATCATGCCAGGGCGTCCGCCTACAAAGGCAATAATAACCGCAATACAAAATGAGGCATATAAACCCACTTTAGGATCAACACCCGCAATAATAGAAAAGGCAATAGCTTCAGGTATTAGGGCAAGCGCCACAACAATACCAGCAAGCACATCACCACGAACATTAGAGAGCCAATCTCTTTTTACGTGATCAAACATGTAATAAACCTAATTAGTTAGTTTCCCAAAGTATAGGGGAGTATTTTATTTAAATAACAATGATTCTCGCGCAGATGGCGATTAAGGTTGCACGCAACGTGCTGATGAAAAAGGGAGTGGTTGCCTAGGGCGGCGTAAGTTTCAAGTAAAAAGCTCCTTTTTGATTAGTTTATATTAATAATGCAAACGAATTAAAGGTATCACATATATATTAGCAATATGCTGTTTTGCCTTAAAGACCAAACTTTAATCCAATAATGTTTTTGAATATTTAAAACTCAAACGTAAAACCAAACTCTTTTAATTTTTCGTACACGTTTATGTCAAAACGATAAAGCGTTGCGGCTCTGTGAGCTACATTTGTTTGTTTTTCTTTGCAGTTTATTAGTAAGTTCATTTTTTGAAACTTACGTCTAAAGTTAGGTTTATCGAGTGATTTATTTAAAATCGACTCGTAAATTCCTTGTAGCTCAAGCAGGGTAAATTTTTCAGGGAGCAGGCTAAAACCAATCGGCTCGTGTCTTACTTTGTAGCGTAAGTAGTCTAAGCCACTTTTTAAAATATCGGCATGGTCAAACATTAAAGCCGGTACACTATTTACATCAAACCATTCACATTCTAAAGCATTGTCGCCGCTCACAAGGTTGGTTTCTTCAAAGCGAACGAGCGAATAATAAACAATAGTAATAATGCGTCTAGCAGGGTAGCGGTCTACGTTACCAAAAGCACCTAACTGATCTAAGTACAGGTTTTCAACACCGGTCGTACTTTTAACAACACGCAGAGCTGCAAGGTCTAAGTTTTCATCTTTACGAACCCAATGACCAATTAAACCCCATTGGCTTGTTGCAAGGCCCCGATTATATTTAACCAGCAACACCTTTAACTTACCTTCATGAATAGCAAATACAATATTATCTACGGTTAGATTGCTAATGCAGTCATCAGGAATCGATTCTTCGTCAATGTTGTTAGAAATGTTTGATGTTTTATAGTGCATAAATTACTCAGAAAAAGCTATACGAAGATATTGTTATAAAGACTATTAAGGGTATATAAAAGGTGGGTAAAGCGCAAATAAAAAGCTTTTATAATTCCTATTTAAAACAATCAGATAAACCTAAAAAACGTTTACGCCCCATTGTTTGGATAGGAATTGGCTTAGCTACATTTCAGCAATTAGTCGGCATTAACGTTGTTTTTTACTACGGCGCGGTACTTTGGCAAGCAGCCGGTTTTACTGAATCTGACGCGTTACTCATTAATATAATAAGCGGCTTTGTAAGTATTTTAGCGGTGTTTATTACCATGTATTTTATAGACACAATTGGCAGAAAACCTTTTTTGTTAACCGGCTCAATTGGTATGACGGTGACACTTTCGGTTATTGTTTATGCCTTTTTAAACGCAGATATTGGCTCAACAGGTAATTTAGAGCTAGGAGAGCAGGGCATAGTTGCTTTAATAGCCGCTAACGCTTACGTGTTCTTTTTTAACCTATCGTGGGGCCCTGTAATGTGGGTTATGTTAGGCGAAATGTTCCCTAACCAAATTCGCGGCTCTGGCCTTGCAGTTACCGGCTTTGCCCAGTGGATAGCTAACTTTTTAATTACCTGGTCGTTCCCTGTCATGCTCACCGGTATAGGTTTAGCAGGGGCTTATGGTTTTTACGCATTTTGCGCGTTTGTTTCAGTTATATTTGTATTTAAGTTTTTACACGAAACCAAAGGCAAAGAGCTTGAACAAATGAAAGGGTAAATATTATCCCTTTAATAAGCGCCAAAACTAAAGCAATAGAACTAGAATAATAGAACTAAAGCAATAGTTTTGGAGTTGTTAGACTGCTTCACTCGTTAAGCTTTCTTTTTACTAAACCCAAACACTTTATAAACTCGCAGCAACTATCTCATTTCTCAATAGTTAAATTATTAATGCATTTAAGTAAAGTGTGAGTCGCTTGTTCAATATCACGATTTGTAATAGCGTTTAACATCATTTTTTAAACTTTTATTATTTCGATTTAAGCTGCCTTCATCGACGTCTTCCTTTGGTTTTTAACTGGATTATCAACTTTCGACCATGTTGTGAAAATGAATAATATTAGACGTGACGTAGTTTTTGTAAAAAGACGTAGTTGCGCAGTTTGTGTAATAAGCAACTAAAAAGCAAATACAGCTGATAGTCTGCAGTGAGCGAGAAGCAGACGGTCGGTTAAACTCGTTTTTGGACAAAACTGAGTTACGAAAGTAATGTGGCGAGATAACTTTTAGATTAGAAAATCTATTGTAACGTTGAACTGAGGTTACTCTTACCTCGCCAATATCTTTTTAGGTTATCATGCCCACTAAACCTATAACTATCGGAACACATAATATTACAGCACTAAACAATGCGATATTTTTAGTACTTTTAGCTATACCCAAACTATCTACTTCACGCAGTGCTTTGCTTTCTATCATTGCATCCTCTTCTTTCGAAAGCCATTGTTTAACCAAGGCTTGTTCAAAATCTTTGTAATTACTTGATTCACATTTTTTTTGAACTAAAGAATACCCTTCAGTCTTTAACTGCTCAAAAAGAGAACATTTAAACTCCTTAATAGCTTCCTCTTCTACACTTGTATCTTTTACGGAAATATATCCATTTTTAATTCTTCTTAGGATTCCTGGCTGTATCTTTAAAGCCATCCACTGACGAATATCTAGCGGGTTTTCACCATCCTTAATGGTGATTTCTCCCTCTGACGTTTTTACTACATTTGCCGCGGCTGCTTTATAAATTATAGTAACTATCATCAAGTACCATCCTCAAATATTTAAGTTTTGATTTTCTAAGTATACCTAAAAAAGAGTCTATTACAAATGAAGTTTCGATATAAGGCTTTGAATAATAAGCAAAAATTCGGTGTTGCGGTATTGCGTTATCGTTTATCTTGGTACGTATTCGTTATCGCCAATATTGCTTGAAGTTCACATCTAAGTTTTGGGCTGATTATAGATGTAAATAAAATTGTCTCTAAATATGGCAATTAACATTAGTTGAAATAGGGCTTAACCTAGCTAAGCAGAATGCAGCTGAGTACATGCCCTGAATGATAATGGGGCAGAAACGAGTTACGACTGATAGCACTAAGCTGAATTTCGGCAAAGAACGAATAGCGGTCATTGTGATTGGC